>CACEAA010000004.1 GCA_902557415.1 uncultured Pseudomonadota bacterium
TAGGTAAGCTATAGATGGCAATAGTACGGTATGAATTATGACGGATGATGAGCGACTGGTAGAGCCGGTACAGCTTCCAGAAGATAAGTTGGAAGATTTATCGATAAGGCCACGGTTGTTGTGTGATTATGTAGGCCAGGAAAGTGTGCATGAACAGTTAGAGGTTTTTATTGCCGCGGCCAAAAATCGCGGAGAGGCTTTAGATCACGTATTGATTTCAGGTCCCCCCGGTCTGGGTAAGACAACATTGGCCAACATTATTGCTAATGAAATGGGTGTACAGATGCGACAAACTTCAGGCCCTATTCTGGAAAAAGCGGGCGACTTAGCCGCGTTGCTAACTAATCTCGAGCCTCACGATGTGTTATTTATTGATGAGATACATCGGTTAAGCCCCGTAGTTGAGGAAGTACTTTATCCCGCTATGGAGGATTATCAGTTGGATATTATGATCGGAGAGGGGCCATCTGCGAAAGCTATAAAGCTTGATCTTCCAAGATTTACTCTTATTGGTGCCACAACCAGAGCAGGTCTGTTGACGTCCCCATTTCGGGACCGTTTTGGTATTGCGCAGCGTTTAGATTTTTATACGGTGCCTGAGTTGTCAGAAATAGTAAAAAGATCAGCAAAAATTTTGAATGTCATGATAGACACAAGTGGTACTGAAGAACTCGCTAGACGCTCGCGAGGTACCCCTAGAATTGCCAACAGGCTCCTGCGAAGAGCACGGGACTATGCGGAAATAAAAAGTGATGGGGCGCTGGATAAAAGTGTGACTGGTAAAGCCCTCGATATGTTAGAGGTCGACGCCAGTGGCTTGGATACAATGGACAGGAAATTACTGATAACACTAATGAAAAATTTTGATGGTGGTCCAGTTGGGATTGATAGTCTTTCGGCAGCTATAAGCGAGGAACGGGGTACTATAGAAGATGTGATTGAGCCTTACCTAATCCAGCAAGGCTTTTTGGCTCGATCCCCGCGAGGCCGTGTAGTAACGGCTTTGGCTTGGCAGCACTTTGGCCTAGAAAATCCTGGGTCAAGCGGTGCTGATTAGGCTAATAAGATGCAAAATTTATTACAGTTGTAACAATGGAGTATTCTAATCAGTCTACTTATCGTGTTTATTACGAGGACACCGACGCGGCTGGAGTCGTATATCACGCAAACTATTTGAAATTTATGGAAAGAGGGCGTACAGATTGGTTGAGAGCCTTAAAAATCGAACAAAGTGATTTGCAAAATCAATATGGAATTGTTTTTGTGATGGTAGCGTCTGAAATATTTTTTCGAAAGCCAGCGAAGTTTGACGACCAAATAATAGTCAAAACTGATTTACTTGATTTAAGAGGTGCGAGTGTGCGGTTTGAGCAAGAAATATCAGTATCTAATGTATCAGTTTGTAGTGCGGTAAATGTTGTAGGGTGTGTTGATATGATAACGTTTGTACCAAAACGAATACCCCACTCAGTCAGGAGGGTTTTTCAAGTTGGAGAGTGATTTATCTATAGGCAGCTTGATAATGGGCGCGAGCTTTTTAGTAAAGCTTGTTATGGTTTTACTTTTTGCTGCGTCTGTCATTTCTTGGGGCGTGATTTTTTCTAAACGAAGTTACTTAAGAAAAGTACGGGAACAGATTGCCGTTTTTGAGAATGAGTTTTGGTCGTGCAAGGACCTTACGATTTTATATGAGAGAGTGACCGCGAATGATCTGACCAAGGCAGCCGGTCTTGCTTCGATTTTTGAGGCAGGGTTTAGTGAGTTTGTGCGCTTGCGCAATCAAGGAGGGATAGAAGCGGTTGAGATACTAGACGGGTGTGAGCGCTCGATGAAGATAAGCTTGAGCAAAGAGCTTGAAACGCTTGAGTCTGACTTACCTACGTTGGCTACGATTGGTTCAGTAAGTCCTTACGTAGGTTTATTGGGAACTGTTTGGGGCATCATGAACTCGTTCCAAGCTCTGGGAAATGTACACCAGGCGACCTTAGCCATGGTTGCGCCCGGGATCTCGGAAGCACTTGTTGCGACCGCAATGGGACTATTTGCAGCTATACCAGCAGTTGTAGCTTTCAATAGATACTCTACTGCTATAGATCAAATTTATGGTCGTTCAGAACTTTTTATCGAAGAATTTCTCGCCATTATTCGCCGACAAGCGAAAGAATAGAGCTGATTTCGATGAGAACGCACCGCGGTCGTCAACGTAAAATAATTTCTGAAATAAATGTGGTGCCATATATCGACGTGATGCTTGTCTTGTTGATTATATTTATGATTACCGCCCCATTAATAACTCAGGGCGTTAAGATTAGCCTACCGCTGGCTCCATCCGAAATAATTTCTCCCGGGCAACATGAGCCTATAGTCGTTTCAGTAGATTTTGAGGGCAATATTTTTGTAGATATTGGAGAGCATCCGGAGCAACCCATCACTGATCAGGTACTAATTAACCGCATCGCCGCTGTAATGAAATATCGCCCTGATACCGATATTCTAGTCGCGGGCGATAGCCGCAGTGATTACGGTCAAGTAGTAAGGGTTATGACTCTGATTCAGCGCGCAGGGGTAAAAGATGTGGGTTTAATAACTGAGCCCTATTCTGCGCCCAAATAAAGTGATGATACCCCGAAAAGTAAAACAAATTTTTCTGAAGCCTACCCCGCTTTTACTATCGATGATAGTCCACTCCGGAGCAGTATTACTTATGATCACTATTTCGGCGAGTGACCCAGATCTAGTTGAGCCCGTTCCGATTCAGGCGGAAATAGTTACTGCAGTGGCGATTGATAAAGTCGCTCTGGAAAGAGAGATGGATGGGATCCGTTCTGCCGAAGCGCAAAAAGAAAAAGTGTTGCAACAAAAGCTTGATTTAGCAGTGAGAAAGAGAAATGAGGCGATACAGAAGAGAAAAGACGAGGAGAAGCGGTTACAAGAAATCAAAAAGCGTAAAAAAGAGTTAGAACTTGCTACGAAGAAGGCAGTCTCTGATAAGGCCAAAGCTGACGAGAGGGCAGCAATAGCGGAAAAAAAAGCTCAAAGAGAGAAGAATCTAGCGATTCAGGCAGAGCGTGCTCGCAAGGAAGCTGAGAAAAAAAAGATTGAAGTTGACGCTGCGAGCAAGATAGCTCAGGCAGAAGCGCAGAGGGTGGCAGACGAAAATGAACTTGATAGTATAAGAAGGGCGATCAAAATCCGTGTCATGCGATCTTTCAATATTTTGCCAAATTTTGAACGCTTGTCGTGTATCCTCGCTATTCGCTTGCTGCCAGATGGAAACGTCGCTAGTGTGGCTGTTATTCAATCTAGTGGTAATGAAATATTTGACCGCCACGCAAAAAATGCCGTGCAAAAAGCCGCGCCATTACCAGTGCCAGAGTCGAAGCGCCTTTTTCGAAAAATGAGGAGTATATCTTTTGTCTTCGACCCGATGTTATAGCAGTCATTTTGGTTGGATAGTCGCACTAATAGCCTCTGTGTGTACTTTGTTTTCTTTCGAGGTGATTGCGGAAGACTTAGTTATAAAAATTGAAAAAGGGGTCTCTACTGCGCTGCCTATTGCTATAGTGCCATTTGAAAATAAAACCGGTGAACCGTTAATTGACCCCGCTGCTATTATCCGTAATAACTTAGAGAGATCCGGTTTATTTAAGTCACTTCCCGTGAACGATATGCCTGCTTTACCCAGTACTTTAGAAGATGTTCGAAAAAAAAATTGGACGAGTTTGGGGATAGAAAACTTAGTTATCGGTAAACTAGTGAAGAAGAAACATGGAACAACCGATATCCATTTCAGATTGATTGATGTATACAGTGGTAAACAATTACTTGGCTACAGAATACCTGTACGCGATGATGATTTACGCTTTGGTAGTCACAAAGTAAGTGATTTTATATATGAAAAACTCTTGGATAAGCCTGGTGCGTACACTAGCTTGCTGGCGTATATTACTGTCGACCAAGGCTTGGACTCAGATACGGTTTATAGATTACAAGTTTCTGATTCTGATGGTCATAACGCTCGAACCATCTTGCAATCGACCGAGCCTATTGTATCGCCCGCTTGGTCACCTGACGGACAACGCTTAGCTTATGTTTCGTTCGAGAGAAATAACTCGGCTATTTACCTACAGGACTTAGCTACCGGGCGGCGAGAACGGATAATTCATGGTAAAGGGATTAATAGTTCGCCCGCATTTTCTGGAGATGGTAATAAGCTGGCTGTTACTTTATCCCGTGATGGGAACCCAGAAATTTACTTGTATGATTTTAAGAGCAAGAGCTTAACGCGGGTTACGCGGCATGGCGCGATCGACACTGAGCCTGCATGGGCGCCAGATGGTAGAGGATTAGTCTTCACTTCAGACAGGGGAGATGGCCCCCAGATTTATTATCATAATTTAGCCGATAACTCGATGGAGCGAATTACCTATAATATGGGCCGATACAATACGAGGGCTCGATACTCGCCCGATGGTAGGAAGTTAGTTTTGGTGAATGGAGCTCAAGGAAACTACCGTATAGTTTTGTTTGATCTGCAGACAAAAATTTATGAGGCAGTTACGATTGGGGTTCTAGATGAGTCGCCTAGCTTTTCGCCCAACGGGGCTATGATTATTTATGCGACTGTAACTAAAAATGGAAGCCAATTAGCGGCAGTTTCTGCCGATGGCTTCACTAAGCAAAAGTTGGTGGTCCAGCGTGGCGAGGTTAGGGAGCCTGTTTGGGGGCCGTTAATTCGTTGAGAAGTAGGTTATTATTTTACGAACATAATATAAAAGGAGTATTTAATGGGACAACTTGGACGGATCGCCACAATATTTTTTTTCTGCGCGTCTGGCACTTCTTGCGGTATATTTCCTGGGGGAGAACCAGAAGAAGTAGTTGACAGAAGTTTATCGCCAGTACCCATCTCCGAGGCTTCAGTAGAAACAATGGGATTGGCTGGTGCGCGAGAATTATCGCCAGAAGCTTTAGATGGAAGATTGACGAATAACCTCGACGCTGGTGCCGCGACTTTATTAGATACTCGAGTTTTCAATTTTGCCTATGATAGTTCTCAGATTTTAGAAAAATATAATGCTGCTATTGAGGCGCATACTAGATATCTAATCAAAAATCCTAATGCCAAAGTGTCCCTAGAAGGACATACCGATGAGCGAGGGTCTCGAGAGTATAACTTAGCTTTAGGCGAAAGACGTGCTCAATCGTTACAAAGGCGGTTGAGCTTGCTAGGTGTACCTGAGTCACAGGTGTCGGTTATTACATACGGAGAGGAGCGCCCAATAGACTTGATGCACAATGAAGCGGCTTACGCGATAAACAGGCGGGTTGAAATTGTTTATAGATAGATTGTGCGGGTTTAATTTCCCCAGGGTGCTTGTCGAAAAACTTTACCTCAAGTTGCTCATCTTATGCGCCCTGATTAATCCTTTGCTCAGTTTAGCACAAGATACCGATGATACTTTGGAAGTAAGGTTAAATAAGGTCGAGACGATATTAGCGAGTAAAGCTTTAATAGACTTATCTTCGCAAGTGCATATGCTAGAGCAGGAAGTTAGAAGTCTGCGTGGGGCAATTGAAAATCAGAATTTTGCGACCGAGACTTTTTTGACGGAATTAAAGACAAGTATTGAGACAGTATCGCTCCGACTTGATAGTATAGAATTTGATCAGGAAATTAAACTTGGACAGGTTGAGATGTCTGACCCAAGACCTGAAGGGTCGGTTACGGATAGTGAGGAGTCTACTATTGAAAACCGGGAGCTCGATTCCTACAAAGATCAAGAAATAGTTGCGCCACCTGAACTAACATTAGATCCTAAGTCGATGTTTGATGATGCTGTAGACGCACTAAAGTCGGGTGATTATATTGTTGCTGATCGATCGTTTAGTAACTTCTATACCTTATATCCGGATCACGATTTTGCCGATGATGCCCTGTTTAGGGCGGCTGAAGCCTGTTACCTCAGAAGGGATTTTACAGAAGCTATAATCGCTTACAACAAGATAATAACAATTTTCCCGGAAAGTATGCATAGAGCGGCTGCCATGCTGAAACTGGCTTATTCGCACCATGAGCTAGGAGACGATAAAATGGCCCTTCGAGTGGTTAAAGAGCTTAAGTCCCTCTATCCCGCCTCACTTTCGGCACAATTGGCAGATGATAGGATGAGCCGAATTGGTAGTTCCGAATAGGCAATCAGGGCGGGTCAAAGCTGATCGTCTGTTCTTAACGTTTAGTAACGTAGTTGGGTTACGGCCTCTAATCTCTCAGTCGTTCCAACATCGTGCCAAACTCCTGTGTAAAGTTGTCCCGTAACTAGCTTTTTATCCACTTTTTCTCGAAGAATTTTACCTAGCGCTATCTTGCCATCCGGGATTTTCGAAAAGAAAGCGGGATTGTAAACCCCGATCCCGCAATATGTATAAGGCGCATGCTTTTCGTTAGTCAAAAGGCCCGCTCTAAGATTGAAATCACCACTATAATTTCTAGGATTAGGCGTCAAAATTAAGTGAGCTTCGCCTACATTTTTAGGTAGCTTGTCGAAGGGAAAATCCGTTAATATATCTGCATTTATTACAAGAAAGGGTTGGTTCCCTAACAGGGGCAATGCCTGTTTTATCCCTCCCGCAGTTTCTAGTTCTTTGCCATATTCTTTTGAATACGATATTTTGAGACCATATTGAGCGCCATTTTTTAATTTCTGTTCGATTAATTCTCCTAGATAGCATAAATTTATTACAATCTCCTGGTAGCCGGCTGATTTTAACGCGTACAGGTGTCTCTCTATAAGGGACTCGCCATTCACACTTATCAATGCTTTTGGTGTGTGGTTGGTTAGAGGTTTTAGCCTAGTCCCCTTTCCTGCAGCTAAGATTATTGCCTTCAATACCATTGATTCTTAATTTTATGTTGTTCGAGAATACTATAACTCGCGTATGGAGTGTATTAAGAATATTAACTGTTAACTTTATCTGGCATTATTAAGGAATGACTTCAACGTTTTATTTCTCATGCTGATTATTTTAACTTTGGTAGGCGGACTGCTAATTTTGGTGTACGGCGCAGATCGCTTTGTTCACGGGGCATTAGGCACAGCTAAGTATCTTGGTATTTCCCCTCTCCTGTGTGGGATTCTGATAGTAGGTTTGGCTACTTCGCTTCCTGAAGCACTAGTATCTGCTTCGGCGGCCATACAGGGCAGCCCTTTGCTAGGAGTCGCTAACGCTTTAGGTTCAAATATCGCCAATATCGGTCTAGTCCTGGGTGTCACTCTACTAGCTTCGACTAAACCTTTAGCGTGTCCTCCTATGGGTCGAGATCTCGCGTTAATGTTAGTTTCGATGTTAGTTGTATGTTTTTTTCTGATAGATTTAAATTTAGGATTGGAGGACGGTGTTTTTTTATTAATTTCTCTAGTCGTAGTTTTGCTCTTTATGATTTATCAAGGTCAAGCTGACGCTGATGATGGTTTTGTGTCTGGTAAAGAAGGCTATCCTAAGCCGACCATATTTTTCCCATTTGTCAACTTATGTCTAGGTCTAATTGCCCTAATTGGAGGATCGAAGCTTTTGGTTTTGGGTGCAATAGATCTCGCGAGATTATGGGAGATTAGTGAAGCGGTTATAGGGCTTACTATTGTGGCTGTCGGAACCAGTCTTCCAGAATTAGCTGCATCATTAGCGAGTGTGATAAAAGGTAAAAGTGATATGGCGATAGGAAATATTATTGGGTCGAATATTTTTAATAGTTTGGGTGTATTAGCGATGCCCGCATTACTGTCGCCTAATTTTTTTATGCCGCCGGATATTTTATATCGCGATGTGATTTGTATGGTGTTGATTAGTACGATATTGATTGTCATATTGCTGACCCGAAGGGCTAATAGTTTTTTGACCCGCTCTAATGGTTTCGTCCTGACCTTTGTTTTTGTGTGTTATCAATTTTTATTATTCACAGGCATTTAGTTGCGGGACTTGTATAATTATTTGTAGGAGATAATTAACTACTATGACAGGAAAACGAATTACTGATCCCGACAGCTCCAGCAAGGTATCTTATGTTTCTATTGGTCAGAAGGTAATAGAAGCTGAGGCAAAGGCATTAAATGCGGTTGCTAAAAATTTAGGCGGAAATTTTCATGATGCGGTTAGCTGTATTTTGAAATGTAAGGGAAGATTGGTAGTGATCGGCGTTGGGAAATCAGGTCAAATCGGGAGGAAAATTTCGGCCACTTTGGCGAGTACGGGTACTCCGTCATTTTTTGTTCACGCAGGTGAAGCTAGTCATGGTGACGTTGGTATGATAGTAGAGCATGATACTGTACTGGCATTATCAAACTCCGGCGAGACTCAGGAGCTAGTCGTTTTAATCCCCGTTCTGAAAAGACTTGGTATACCGCTAATAGCTTTTACAGGAGATACTTCGTCCACACTAGCAAAAAGTGCCGATATCCACGTTTTTACTGGAGCCGAAGAGGAGGCTTGTCCTCTAGGGCTCGCGCCGACGTCCAGTACAACGGTCGCTTTGGCGGTAGGTGATGCATTGGCTGTGACGTTACTCGAATCTCGCGGATTTACTGAGAAAGACTTCGCAATGGCGCATCCTGGCGGTAGCTTAGGAAGACGATTGTTGCTTACTGTGGAAGATATCATGCACTCGGGGACTGATATGCCTACGATATCGTTAGATGCATCTATCAGTGAGGGTTTGCTTGAAATAAGTAGGTGTGGACTAGGTCTGGTGGTCGTGATAGGCAATTCTAATAATATCTTGGGGATTTTTACGGACGGAGACTTGAGGCGAATGATAGAAACAGGTTTGGATCTTAGAGCTAGCAGATTAGAAGCAGGAATGACCAGAGAGTGCAAAACCTTAGGGTCAAGAGCCCTCGCAGCTGAAGCGTTAAAACTAATGCAAGAGGAAAAAATTAACGCTCTTCCAATTGTCAATAAAAATGACCAATTGATCGGAGTAATAAACATGCACGATCTATTGAGGGCGAAGGTATTTTAAAATGACGGTCCAAATATGTTTCGCAATAGTGCTAAATCTAGCGCCATGAAAATCTGGTTCATGTCAATTTTGGTATTCTGTGGGATGATCTACAGCTTTTGGATTTCAATAGGCATGGAAGAGACTGGAATTGTAACTTCAAAGCGAGATTTAGAGGATCCAGATTATTATATAGAAAATATGGTCCGTCGCACAATCGACGAAAATGGTGAAGTCCGTACGATTTTATATGCAGATTTGGTAGAGCATTTTCCGAGCGATGATTCAATGGACCTGCGAAAACCGTATTTGCAATTGTACAATACTGCTGGCGAACCCTGGCATGTCAAATCTGAGACGGGGTGGGTGAGCTCCGGGAATGAAGTGATTCTGTTACATGGGGAGGTCGAGATTTGGCGTTTGGATTCTGAGCAAAAAAGAATGATTCAGGCCTTAACATCGGAATTACGAGTACTACCAGATGACGAGTATGCCGAAAGTAATGAGCCTACTATCATCATTCATCCATCCGCTGTGACTCATTCTATAGGACTTCGCGCGAATTTTTCTCATAATCACCTTGAATTGGTTCGTGAAGTTAGGAGCAAGCATGAAAACAAAACGTCTGGATAATGTTATTAGCTGGAGTTTCCTTCGTGAGTTTTAACAGATTTTTTTCGATTATTTTGAGTTTGGGTAGCCTAACAGTTTTATCATTTCCTTTATTGGGACTTTCAACTGATTTTGAGCAACCGATTGAAATAGAGGCAGATTTTGCGGAATTAGATGATCAGGCGGGCACTACTGTATATATTGGTAATGTAGTATTGGTGCAGGGCTCAATAGTTATGACTGGCGATAAATTGATCGCGTTGTTTACGCCAGAAAGAGATTTAGAGGAAGCGACTTTAGAGGGTCGACTAGCTACTTTTAGGCAGACCCCGGATAAAGGCGAGGATATTGAAGGTGAGGGGGCAATAATTGAGATGCACGCTTTTGATAACATGTTTTTTTTGACAGGTAAGGCTAAGGTTACGCAAGGTTTAAGATTAACCCAAGGCCACCGTATAAGTTATGATACCGAGAAAAGTATTGCTACGGTTCGAACCTCTCGTTCTTCCAATTCTGTAGCAAATAATCGCGATCGACCCAAAGATCGCGTGCGTATCGTCATACCTCCTAAGGAGAAAGAGACAGGCAAAAACTAATGAAAAATAAATTAGACAATATTCAGAGTTATAAGGATTTTTTTGCCTATGAGTAGCCTTGTAGTAAACAACCTTAGTAAAACTTTTAGCAGCAGAAAAGTGGTGAAAAGCGTTAGTTTGAATGTGGATAGTGGTGAAGTTGTAGGATTGCTAGGACCTAACGGTGCCGGAAAGACGACCAGTTTCTACATGATTGTGGGGCTGATTAAAAACGACGGGGGATCTATTCAGCTTGATTTAGAGGATATAACTGGGCTACCTATGGACGCTAGGGCTCGCAAGGGTATCGGATACTTACCGCAAGAGGCGTCTATTTTTCGCAAACTTACAGTAGAAGAAAATATTTTGGGAGTTTTAGAGATAGCGGGTGTTACTAGCGCAGAGCAGAGACTAGTAAAACTCGACGCTTTATTGAACGAATTTCATATATCTCACATCAGGCATAGCGTAGGTATGTCGTTATCTGGCGGTGAAAGAAGACGCGTGGAAATTGCACGAGCTTTAGCCACTGAGCCGAGGTTTATATTGCTTGATGAGCCTTTCGCGGGGGTGGATCCTATTTCTGTCGGCGATATTCAAGCTATAGTAGCCCATTTAAAAAACGTAGGTATTGGCGTACTTATAACCGACCACAATGTGCAAGAGACACTAAGGATATGTGACCGTGCATATATCGTAAATGAAGGCACTATCATTGCGTCTGGTGATCCTAACGGGATATTGGCAAATGAAACTGTCAGGCGCGTATATTTAGGTGATAGCTTTAGCATTTGATGGTCTTATGTTTTCAGAAAATTTTCGGATCAGTATTTTGAATTGCTTAAAGTGTTGTGATCTATGAAGACACTACTTCAATTAAAGGCTAGTCAGCAGCTAAAGATGACGCCTCAACTGCAGCAAGCGATCAGACTCCTCCAGCTTTCCACGGCAGAACTTAATCTGGAGATACGCGAGGCCCTTGAGTCCAATATGATGTTAGAAATTGACGAACCAGACATTGATATAACTGATCAGGGAGTTGACTTGGAGGTTGAGGATAAAACACCCGAGATAGAAATTAGTGCGTCCCACGCTGCCGAAGGTAGTCATGTATACGATGAGTATGCGCCGTCTTTCGCTCGCAATGATGATATGCCTCAAGCTGAGGGGCAGAACCTAGGCTCCCTTAAAGCTCATCTGTTTTGGCAATTAAATGTCCTAAACCTAAGCGACAGTGATTATGTGGTAGCTGTTTCTATAATAGACGCTATAGATAATATAGGTAGGCTATGCTGCTCGTTGGAAGAAATAAAAGAAACTTTGTGCGGCTCGATTGAGCCTATACCAGAGATCGAGGAGATAAATTCAGTTTTAAAAATTATTCAGGAGTTCGACCCTATTGGTGTGGGCGCCCGAAGTCTTTCAGAGTGTCTCCTTTTGCAACTGGCTGAATTTCCCGAAGATACTCCATTTTTGAGGGAAGCTTGTCTATGTGTAGGCCAATATATGAGTTTGTTGGGAGCGAGAAATTACGAAGATCTTTTGGATAAGCTAGGCATTAAGAAGAATGAATTAATACAAATATTACGGTTAATTAAAGATCTAAATCCTAGACCAGGAGAACAGTATGATAGCGTCTCTAAAGATTATATTGTTCCAGATGTTTTCGTATTCTGGGAAAAAGGAGACTGGAATATAGAGCTGAATGATGAAGCTGTGCCCAGAGTTAGAGTGAACTCATCGTACTCAAATCTTGTCAGGAAGATTGAAAAAAAAGAAGAGCAGCTAACCGTTAAAACTCATTTGCAGGAGGCGCGTTGGCTAATTAAAAGTATAGAAAGTCGAAACGATACCCTGCTTAGAGTCGCTCATGCGATTGTAGAACATCAAAGTGCATTTTTAGCATTTGGTGAAGAAGCGATGAAGCCTCTAGTTTTGAATGAAATTGCTAGCTCTTTGGATATGCATGAATCCACTATTTCACGAATTACTACCCAAAAATATATGCATACCCCGAGAGGAGTTTTTGAACTAAAGTATTTTTTTTCCAGTCACGTTAGCGGGTCTTCCGGCAATACTATTTCATCTACTGCAATACGCGCAATAATTAAGAAGTTAGTCGCGTCGGAGAACAAAGAGAAGCCACTTAGCGATAGTAAGTTATCCACTATTTTGTCAGATCAGGGGATCAAGGTTGCAAGACGAACTGTAGCTAAGTACCGTGAATCGTTGTTAATTCCAGCCTCTATAGAAAGAAAAGAGCTTAGTTGACTAATAGACACTACGGCACTCGGTTTGATCCTATGCTTTGGTAAAGCTGTAGCTATTCTGGAGTTCCCGTGAGTGGCGCAAGAAGGTACCCATAGAGGAGCCTTTAATATGTGGACGTGCAGTCTATCTGTTAGTAGCAGAGTCTAAATTTGAATGAAATTTTATCGCTAGACGACGTAAGACTTGCGTCTATTAAACTTGCGTTGGGAGAGATATAACTATTAGTATCAAAGACCTCATGCTTAAGGAAAGACGCCTTGTAATTATTTCAGGTTTGTCAGGTGCCGGTAAGACCGCCGCCCTTCACTCTTTAGAAGACATAGGATTCTATTGCATTGATAATTTGCCGCTGGGAATTTTATTACACTTTTCTGATTATTTGACTCAGCAGCCTGACGGTATTCTTAATAACGTTGCTGTAGTTATTGATTCTAGGAATGATGTGCCGCCTACGATCAAAGATCTTCCAAGTTTCATAAGTACATTGAATGATAAAGGGGTAAAACCGGAATTATTTTTTATTGATGCTACAACTGAAACTCTACTGCGACGCTATAGCGCAACGAGAAGAAAGCATCCTGCGTCCTCAAAGCGGTTAGCTATTAGCGAGGCTATAGAGTATGAACGAAGTTTGATGGGTCCTTTATCCGAGAAAAGTGATTTGTATTTAGATACATCGGAATTGAATGTCCATCAGCTGAGGGAGAGATTTAAAAAAATTGTAACCGGGAGACAAGATGGGACATTAACTTTGCAGTTTTATTCCTTTGGTTACAAATACGGAATTCCTAAGGATGCAGATTTTGTTTTTGATGTTAGAAACCTTCCAAACCCGCATTGGGAAGAAGACCTGAGAGAACTTACAGGTCTTGATACGGCGGTGAAGAATTTTTTAGATAGCGAAGATATGGCTAGCAAAATGTTTAAAGATATAACCGGGTTTTTGGTTAATTGGTTGGAAAATTTTGAATTAGATGATCGTAGTTATGTCACCGTGGCGATTGGGTGCACTGGCGGCAGACATCGTTCAGTTTATATGGCCGAAAAGCTAGCAGATTACTTTAAGCATCAAACGGTTTTAGTTAGCCATCGAGACCACCAATAACGAGTAATGTTCGACCCCTTTAAGGGTTCGCGATAGGTATTCGCTAAATTAACTTCGGTTTGATTACATACTTTGTCACGCCACTAAGTTATCCTAAATTTCGACGGATATAAGGTGCTGCAAGCAGTAATAAGACTGGAGACGCTGTTGCGATATTTTTTTAACTAGCAGTAATAATTCGTGCGTAAAGGTTGCATGTTAAGATCATTTCAGTGCTTTTTTGGTAATTTATTTGATATGTCTGATAAAAATAATAGAAATCAAGAGCTTTTGAAGCTCATCCAGCAACATCTAGATACTAATAGTTTGTTGGCGTTAAAGGAATTTTTACTGCAGGTCCATCCTTCGGAGATAGCCGATGTTCTTGAATCATCGACCGAAAGCGAAAGGTGGCAATTGTGGAGTCATATCGACTCAAGTATAGAAGGTGACGTCTTATCTCATTGCAACACGGTTGTTCGAAATAGCCTGTTACAGCATATGGACCCCTCCAGAGTTGCCAGCGTCACGAATCACCTTGAGTTAGACGATGTGGCGGACATCCTTCAAGATTTACCAGATGAGCTAGCCGATGAAATCTTGTTATCAATGGATGAACAGAATCGTTCGCGGCTGGGCGCAGTGCTTGATTACTCTGCTGATACGGCGGGGGGGTTGATGAATGTTGATACTGTCACCGTTAGGTCTGATGTGGACGTAGATGTGGTGCTGAGATATATGCGTCAAACTAAGCATATACCAGAGAATTTTGATCAGTTGTTTGTTGTAGATCGTGGCGATATATTTTTAGGTGCCTTACCTCTTACGTCTTTAGTTTTGGCGAGCTCGGATGCCAAAATCTCGGATATTATGGACACAAATTACCCTGCTATATTTGCCGATACACCTGCGCATGAGGTCGCTATTTTATTTGAGCAGCGAGATCTGGTTTCATCGCCTGTTATTGATGATAGCGGGAGACTGATTGGGCGAATAATGATTGATGATGTAGTGGACGTCATAAGACAAGAGGGGGATCACTCATTAATGCTTTCGGCTGGTTTAGATGAAGAACATGATATTTTCGCGCCTGTGTTGGTGAGTACGAGGCAACGCTCATTGTGGTTGGCGGTAAATTTGTGCACCGCATTTGCGGCTGCATGGGTTATAGGGTTATTTGAAGGCACGATAGAGCAATTAGTGGCATTAGCAGTTTTGATGCCTATAGTAGCTAGTATGGGGGGAATCGCGGGAAATCAAACTTTGACTATAGTTTTGAGAGGCTTAGCCTTGGGTAATGTGGGTGACGCTAACGCGAAGACAGTAGTACGCAAAGAAGTTGCGGTAGGTTTGGCCAATGGCTGTATATGGTCAATTGTAGTTTCTATTGTTGCCGGGTTTTGGTTTGAAGATGCGGGTTTAGGTGCGGTTATAGGGTTTGCGATGGTACTAAACTTGTTGACGGCTGGTCTAGCCGGAGCCGCAATTCCTTTACTGTTGCAGAAAATCAACGTCGATCCGGCACTAGCTGGGGGAGTAGTCCTTACCACCGTAACCGATATAGTAGGATTTGTTGCGTTTTTAGGTCTTGCTACGATGTTTCTTGTCTAGCGATTACTTTAAGAAACGCTAGAATTATCAGATTTATATGTTACTATTTGTACAAGTAGGTCACTGTTGTTTTAATGCAACAAAAATTTGATTTGACAAATTCAACTTCTGATTTACGCTTGACGTCTTTAAAAGGGTAAATAGTTTAAAACCTGAAAGTCGCGTATGTGGCTGCGAATGTGTTAAGCTTATAGAAAACAAGGGTACCTACCAAATAGGTAAATTATAAAAGTTCGTGGGAGACATGGATAATGAACAAAATTTCAAGATTGTCAGCAGTGCTAGTGCTAGGATTACTAATAAGTGGCTGTGCTAGTAAAAATATTAAACCTGCCGATATTCTCTGCCCAGTATTGGGCGGTACTTTAGGTGCTGGTGTTGTTGCTGGTGGATTAGACGGAGACGACAAAGGCGCTATGATGCTTGGTGCTGCAGTAGGTGCTGGTTTAGGGCACTTCTTATGCAGTGCGGGTGATTAACTAGCATTTTTAGTTTCTGGAAGGGTGGATATCCTCCCTTCCAGAATTAGCGCTTAAAAATTCCTCCATTTTTCGACGTTGAATGCCGAAACTGATACTTCGCCAGTCTATTGCTATTTGAGCAGCATTATTACCATTTGAACAAAACCCACTGAGGCACAGTTGGCTCTGGTTTACTATCTAACCTTGTTTCTAGAAGTCCATCGCCATCGTGGTCTAGGAAGTAGTAAGGGATCCCTTGCGAGGGAGTGACCTTTATCATATATAAGCGGCCATTTAGCCTATGCTCTTCGTGTATAGCATTTTTCTTTTGCACAATAGTTATTTCGGGCTCGGACTCCTCGTGCATGTAGGCGTCATCTGGGACCATTACAATTGGAGGCGGCGGCGCATCGATAAATTGCTCCTCTTCAGCGTGTAATAATAACGAAAACATAGAAACTGATGCAATTACAGCAAGATGATATTTTAGTTTCATAGGATATCGGTCTCTCTCAGAAATGTTTGCTGGTACTATTAGCCTTAAGGATAGCACCGAAAGCGGAATAAAACAGTGCTTACTCAAAAATTGCTCATTATTTTGGATTTAAATGGAAAATAAAAGACTTTTAATTTTAGTTGACGGGTCATCCTATCTTTACAGGGCATTTTATGCTTTGCCAGACTTGACTAACTCGAAAGGGCATCCGACTGGAGCTATGCATGGTGTCTTGAATATGTTGTCTAAACTAAAGCAGCAGTATTCAGAAGCTAATTTTGCGGTAGTGTTTGACCCGCGCGGCCCTACCCTTCGCAACAATTGGTATAAGGAATACAAAGCTAACCGGGCGAAAATGCCCCCGGAATTGTCCAATCAGATAGCACCGCTTTATGAAATGATTAGTGCTTTAGGATATCCAATGTTAAAAGTAGACGGTGTTGAGGCGGATGACGTGATTGGTACTCTCGCCACAAGGGCTGTTGAAGATGGTTATGACGTTATAATCTCTACCGGCGATAAAGATTTTGCTCAATTGGTGGAAGAAAATATCTCCCTTATTAATACGATGGATGGTTCTTTTCTCGATGAAGATGGAGTCCGGGACAAGTTTGGTGTTAGGCCGGATCAAATCGTGGATTATTTAACCTTGGTTGGTGATACGGTAGATAATATTCCGGGAGTCCCTAAAGTTGGTCCGAAGACGGCGGTAAAATGGATACAAACCTATGATGGTCTAGATGGTATTGTTCTCAGCGCTCACGCGATAAAGGGTAAGGTGGGGGATAATCTTCGTGCGTTTTTGGAGCAACTGCCCCTGTCACGAAAGTTGGTGACTATCATACGTGATATTGAGGTCGGAGTTGAGATTAAGGATTTAGTTTGTGCGCCCACTGATAATAGTAAGCTTTTAGGCCTTTATGAAGAGTACGAGTTTAAAACCGCGTTATCCCAATTGAGTCAACAAGGTATAGAACCAGATGATGCTGGGGAGCAGCCGGTCTCCACGGCGAAACCCAATTCCGAAGAGCTGGATATCGAGATAATTCTGGATATTGCTGATTTGGAGGACTGGATCGATAAATTGGCAGTTGCTAACTATTTCGCCTTTGATACGGAGACCACTTCACTAGACTACATGGATGCTGAGTTAGTCGGAATATCATTTTGTTGTGAAAAAGGTAGCGCTGCTTACTTGCCACTAGGACATAATTATTCCAACGCTCCGGAACAAATTAGTCTCGAGACTGCTCTTTCTATGCTCAAAGTAGTATTAGAGTCGAAAAATATTTTCAAACTCGGCCATAATTTAAAGTACGATCGGAATGTATTGTTAAATTACGGAATTGATGTTCAAGGTATATTGCATGATTCAATGCTCGAATCATATGTTTTTGACAGCACGGGTTCAAGGCACGGTTTAGATAACTTAGCTTTTAAATACCTAAATGGGAGAAATACTACTAAATACGAGGATGTAGTAGGGAAAGGCGTCAAACAGGTAAATTTTTCGCAGGTTTCTGTCGATGTTGCGGCAGATTACGCGTCTGAAGACGCAGAAGTCGCTTATCAGCTCCATGTATTTTTTCAAGAGAAGCTAATGAAAAGTGATAATTTAATGAATATCTATTCGAATATAGAGATACCGTTAGTACCGGTATTATCTAATATGGAGCGGGCGGGAGTTAATGTCGATCCGCAGATGCTTAAAGAACAGAGCGCGGAACTCGCGGCGAGTCTTAAAAAACTTGAGGCCGAAGCTCATGAGCTTGCAGGAGAGGTGTTTAATATTTCTTCTCCAAAACAACTGCAGAATATTTTGTTTGAGAAGCTTGGCCTGCCTGTTGTCTCTAAGACACCTAAAGGCCAACCGTCGACAGCAGAGTCGGCATTGCACGAGTTGTCCAATGAGTTTGCGTTACCGCGTGTTATATTGGACTATCGCTCTTTGAGTAAATTAAAGTCGACTTACACTGATAAACTCCCACTAAGGATTAATAAGCTTACTAATAGAGTCCATACTAGTTATCATCAAGCGGTTACAGCAACTGGCCGTTTGTCCTCGTCAGAACCTAATTTGCAAAATATCCCGATCAAATCTCCTGAGGGTAGGCGTATCAGAAAGGCCTTTAAAGCGCCCAAAGGGAAAAGTATTTTAGCTGCGGATTATTCACAAATTGAGTTACGGATTATGGCGCATTTGTCGGGAGATGATGGGTTGATATCTGCTTTCAGTAGTGGATTGGATGTCCATAATGCCACGGCTGCGGAAGTCTTTTCTGTTCCGATAGATAAGGTTTCAACTGAACAAAGAAGGGCAGCTAAGGCTATAAATTTTGGATTAATTTATGGCATGTCTGCGTTTGGTTTGGGCCGACAGTTAGAGATTGATAGAGGTAGTGCGCAAGCGTATATCAACACCTATTTCGCGAGATATCCGGATGTTTTGAAGTTCATGGAGGATACTAAGCAAGAGGCTAAGAAGCGTGGGTTTGTGCAGACGATATTTGGGCGGAGACTTAATTTGCCCGATATAAATGCAAAGCGATCTCAGCTACGACAATATGCTGAGCGGACTGCTATCAATGCTCCTATGCAGGGTACCGCGGCCGATATCATTAAATTGGCAATGATTGATGTCGCCAAATGGATTGAGAATGAAACCGTCGATGCCGTTTTAGTTATGCAAGTTCATGATGAATTGGTACTTGAGGTTGAGTCTTCTATAGCTCTAGAAGTTGGCGAAAAAGTTAAACAGATCATGGAGTCTATAACAGAATTAAGTGTTCCTTTAGTTGTTGATGTCGGAATAGGGCGAAGCTGGGAGGAAGCGCATTAAGAGGTTACAGGCATTGAGGATATTTCTACTCTATCTACCGTGGTACCATTATTGCGAAATACTTAAATATGTCTTTGGAGTTGGAGGTGTTCCCCGTTGGGAATTGAAAAACGATTATGCTTTTGATACCGGCGATTGACCTGAAGGGTGGTAAGTGTGTGCGACTAGTGCAAGGCGATATGGACCGAGATACAGTTTACTCCGATGATCCGGTAAAGATGGCCGTCAAGTGGGCTGAGGCCGGAGCGAGGCGTTTGCACTTAGTTGACTTAGACGGCGCGTTTGAGGGTAGCCCAATTAACTATGAGGTCATCCATAAGATAGTCGAAGAGCTACCTATGATCGATATTGAGGTAGGTGGAGGTATTCGAGACGAGGACACCATTCAGAACTATTTAGATGCCGGTGTACGATACGTAATTCTTGGCACCAAAGCGGTGAAAGAACCTCATTTCGTATCCGATGTTTGCATTGAGTTTCCTGGACATATAATCGTAGGGTTAGATGTACGCAATGGCAAAGTTGCGATAGATGGTTGGTCTAAACTGTCTAAGCACGATGCTTTGGATCTTGCCCGGCGTTTTGAAAGTGATGGTGTAGAGGCGATCATCCATACAGATATTGGTCGGGATGGTATGATGCAAGGCCTCAACGTTGAAGCGACTGCTTCGTTAGCCCGAGAACTCAAAATACCGGTATACGCCTCGGGCGGGGTCACGAATCTTGACGATATTCGCCGCTTAAGTCGGGTTTCGGAGGATGGAGTAGCCGGAGCTATTACAGGCAAAGCGCTTTACGAAGGAAAATTAGATTTTGCGGAAGCTCAGACTTTGGCAGATCAACTGTCAGATCCGAATTTTTTTAAATGACGCTTGCAACTCGTATTATCCCTTGTTTGGATGTTGATGCTGGGCGAGTAGTTAAGGGCGTAAGATTCTTAGATATTAGAGATGCGGGCGATCCCGTTGAGATAGCCCGACGATATGATAAGCAGGGTGCAGATGAAATAACATTTTTAGATATTACAGCTAGTGCGCACGGGCGGGACACAATCGTGAATGTGGTAGAGGCTGTGGCCGAACAGGTTTTTATTCCGCTCACTGTTGGGGGCGGGATCCGGAGCTTAGATGATATTAGGATTATGTTGCAGGCTGGCGCCGATAAGGTGTCCCTGAATACGGCTGCCATTGATGACCCAGAACTTGTCAAAAATGCGACAGAGAAATTTGGGTCGCAGTGTATTGTTGTGGCAATTGATGCTCGTGTGTCTGGTTGTGAACAGTGGGAGATTTTCACGCACGGTGGTAGAAACGCTACTGGTATAGATGTAGTTGAATGGGCCAAAAAAATGGAAAGCTATGGCGCCGGAGAAATTCTCTTGACTAGTATGGATAGAGATGGCACTCGCGACGGCTATGATCTTCAGTTAACTAAAGCGGTTTCGGACACGGTATCGATACCAATTATTGCATCTGGCGGAGTCGGCGAACTGCAACACTTAGTTGATGGTGTAAAAGAAGGGCGTGCTAGTGCAGTTTTGGCTGCTAGTATATTTCATTTTGGAGAACATACGGTTCTCGAGGCTAAGAGGCTTATGCAGAGTCAAGGAATAGAGGTGCGAATATGAGTTACTTAACTGAAGTTAAATGGGATAAGAATGGATTGGTTCCTGCAGTATCTCAAGACTTTGCCTCAGGTAAGGTACTTACTTTAGCTTGGATGAACGAGGACGCTTTGAAAGCTACTGTAGCAGAAGGTAGAGTCGTATATTGGTCTCGAAGTCGGAAAAGTTTGTGGAGAAAAGGGGAGCAATCGGGATTCATTCAAAAAGTTCGGGAGTTGCGGATTGACTGTGATGGAGACAGTATTTTGCTCATCGTAGAGCTAACAGAACCAATCGCGTGTCATACAGGAAGGGCAACATGCTTTTATAAACGCTATCAGGCGGACTCCTGGCTAGTAACAGAGCCCGTTATCAAGGATCCGACTGATATTTACTAATGAATCGGTAAAAAGGCTAATCATATGGATGATATTTTAAAAAATCTAAGTGATGTAATTGAGGATCGAAGAAAGGCTGATCCTAATGAGTCATATGTTTCGAGTTTGTTCGCATCGGGAATTGATGGGATATTAAAAAAGGTTGGAGAGGAGGCTACTGAATTAGTATTAGCCGGTAAGAGTGGAGATAGGAATGAGGTAGTATACGAAGCAGCTGATTTGTGGTTTCATTCAGTTGTACTTCTAAAGTACTTTGATTTAGAAGTGTCGGATGTGTTGGCTGAGCTTGAACGCAGGTCCGGCACGTCAGGTATTGAGGAGAAATCTAATAGACAGAAATAGCCTTTGCGTTGTTTCTAGCGGAGAATATTATGGGATTTGGAATAAAAGAATTAGTAGTTTTACTAGTCATAGTAGCGTTAGTATTTGGTACTAAAAAAATTAAAGGCGTGGGATCGGACGTAGGAGGGTGGATCAGAGACTTCAAAAAGGCAATGAAAGAGGAGCCTAAAGAATCTGATCCGCTAGAGGGAGATGCGCAGACCATTGAAGCCGAGGTCAGTTCTGAAAAAGAAGAAGGCGCGCCGAGATAGCAAATGTTTGACATTGGGTTTTGGGAACTGGGAGTCATTTTTATCGTAGCTCTCCTAGTGGTTGGTCCCGAGAAGATGCCTGCGCTGATTAAAAGCGCGGGCCAATGGATTGGTCAGTTACAGCGTATGATCAGAAGTGCAAGGTATGAGATCGAGCGCGAGGCTCAAACTGACGAGTACAAGCAACTAAATAAGGATTTTCTGGAAGAAGATCGAAAGTTGAAAGATCTTGCGCGGGCACCAGTGATTGATGACGCATCAGATCTTGAAAAAAGTGAAAAGGCATCGCAACCAAATTTAACGCCTAAAGTTTGAAATCCCTGTTCCTTAGATAAGATTAGAAATATATTTATGATGTTTGGTAAGTCTAAGAAAAAAATGGCTCCGACCGATAGTGATCTAACTGAGCTAGACGAGAAAAAACAAACGTTTGTTTCTCACCTTGTCGAGTTAAGAAATCGTCTTTTGCGTGCAATTGCTTGTGTTTTCGTAATCTTGATATGTCTATTTCCTTTCTCTAATTTCTTATATGCTGTACTTGCGGAACCTCTGTTAGCTCACCTGTCTGGTTCAAGTTCGATGATCGCTACTCAAGTAGCTTCGCCCTTTCTAGCGCCATTCAAGCTTACTGCTTTCGTTGCTGTAGTTGTCTCAGTGCCGTACATATTTTTTCAAGCATGGTCGTTTGTCGCACCTGGTTTATATTTAAACGAGCGCCGACTGGCATTGCCTTTGATTGTTTCAAGTACATTACTCTTTTACTGTGGCATAGCGTTTGCGTATTTCGCAGTGTTCCCTCTTATCTTTGGGTTTTTTACCGCCGTGGCGCCAGAAGGCGTCACTATAATGACTGATATTTCGCATTACTTGGATTTTGTTTTAAAGCTTTTTTTAGCCTTCGGAGCCGCCTTTGAGGTGCCAGTTGCCACTTACTTAATCGTTAGAACTGGAGTATCAACCGTTGAGTCTTTGGCAGCTAAGAGACCTTACGTTATTGTGGGTTCTTTTGCATTAGGGATGGTATTAACTCCACCAGATGTTATTTCTCAGACCATGCTTGCGCTACCAATATGGATTTTATATGAGGTCGGATTGTTTATGTGTCGGTGGACGAAACCTGAGGTAAAAGAGATGGATGACGATACGACTGATACTTAGAGTTAGTAGCAGTCAGATAACTTCTACCCCTTGATCTGTTCCAATCAAAAGTTGATCTGCGGGTCTGACAGCGAAAATTCCATTAGATACGACTCCTGTGATTTGATTTAATTGTGATTCTAGTTCCATGGGCTCGAGTATGTTTAAGTTTTGAACATCTAGAATATAATTATGATTATCGGTAACAAATCCCTGTCGCCATTTGGGTGACCCTCCCAACTTTACAATTTCCCTGGCCACCATGCTACGGGCCATAGGGATTACTTCTACCGCTAGAGGAAATAACCCAAGCTTTTCGACTACTTTACTATCGTCTATTAGGCATATAAATTTTTTACTCGCGCTAGCCACAATTTTTTCCCGCGTAAGGGCGCCACCTCCACCCTTTATTAACTGGCGATGCCGTGTGGCTTCGTCGGCGCCATCAACATATATGTCTAATTCAACGACAGAATCTAGCGGTACTATTGGTATACCTAGAGCTTTGAGTTGCGTTAGGGTATTTTCAGAGCTCGCAACAGCGCCTTGAATGCGATGTTTTATTTTTCCGAGTTCTTGAATAAAATAATCTGCAGTGCTGCCGGTTCCTACGCCAATGTAGAAATCATCTTCTATATAATCGGCAGCTTTCTTTGCTACTGCCTGCTTTTTATCGGATTGATTTAGCATGTTAAAATCCCAAATAAAGAGAAAAAATAAATAAATTGTTAATAGCAGATGATATCTTAACATTATGAAACATAATTACGTTGAAATGATACGCGACGCGAAGGTATATGATGTCGCGCGAAAGACTCCTTTAGACTTTGCTCACTTATTATCGCAAAGGGTTAGTAACCAAATATGGCTGAAACGAGAAGACATGCAGTCGGTTTTTTCTTATAAGATTCGCGGCGCGTATAATTTAATGTCGTCACTGACTGCCACCGAGCTTGCTGCCGGTGTGGTTGCGGCTTCTGCAGGAAATCATGCTCAAGGTGTCGCGTTGTCGGCCAGAAAGTTACGTACAAAGGCAATTATAGTCATGCCTAAGACTACTCCATCTATCAAAATTGACGCAGTATTTCGTTTAGGGGGCGAGGTTGTGTTGCATGGCAATAGTTACGACGACGCCAGTGAGTATGCGAAATCGTTAGCTTCTGAACGAAGTTTGACGTTTATACCTCCATACGACCATCCATTGGTGATAGCGGGTCAAGGTACGGTTGGTTTAGAGATCCTAGAACAAGCAAGTACCGAAATAGATGCTATTTTTGTCCCAGTAGGTGGAGGGGGCCTAGTTAGTGGCATAGGAGCTTATATCAAAGAAGTTGCGCCAGCCATCAAATTGATTGGTGTCGAACCCGCAGAGGCTGCCAGCATGACCGCTGCCTTAGATACTGGCGAGCGCGTTTCTTTGGATGAAATCGGTATATTTGCTGATGGTGCGGCGGTCCGGCAAGTAGGCAAAGAGAATTTCATATTGGCTCAGCGTCACGTGGATGAAATGCTTACGGTGACGATAGATGAAATATGTGCCGCGGTAAAAGATATCTTCGAGGACACCAGATCAATAGCAGAACCAGCGGGCGCATTGTCTCTTGCTGGAGTCAAACAATATATCACCAAACATCAAGTAAAGAAAAAACACTTTGTTTCGATATTGAGCGGCGCGAATGTGAATTTTGATCGCTTGAGGCACATAGCTGAACTAGCCGAACTCGGTGAGGAGAGAGAGATCCTTATTGGCGCCACAATTCCAGAAAAGCCCGGAAGCTTTAGAGATTTTTGTCACGCACTTGGGCCAAGATTGATCACAGAATTTAATTATCGCAAGTCAAACGCCGTAAACGCGAGCGTGTTTGCGGGTGTAAAGATTAAAGACCGTGAGTCAGAAAGATCTGTTCTCATCAATAACTTAACTAGTAGAGGTTACGATCCTATCGATATGACGAATGACGAAGTCGCCAAGATGCATTTAAGGTTCATGGTTGGCGGCCCGAGTAGTGAGAACGTCAAAAATGAGCGACTGTTACGATTTGAGTTTCCTGAGCGCGCCGGTGCGCTCATGCTTTTTTTATCTAATTTAGGTAGTCGTTGGAACATAAGTCTATTTCATTATCGCAATCATGGGGCGGCATATGGGCGCGTGCTTATGGGGATTGAATTAGTGGAGCAGGATTTGCTAGAGTTTGAAGACGAGATTGGAAAGCTAAATATGTCATATAAAGATGAGACGGATAATCCTGCGTATAAGTTGTTTTTACGGTAACTAACGCAGTGTAGGCACTCCTGTTTAACTGGTAAAATTACTATAACTATTTATAGTATTGATTTTGGTATGACATTAGTTGCGTTTGTTGCGGATGACTTTTTGTATGAAAAAAAAAGATGACCTAGATAAGGTTTTGGCCGAGTTTACTAGTCGGCCTAAATTTTACTCAGTGTTTTTAGTTAGCAGTTTAGCTAAAACTGTAGAATTTTATTGCGATGTTTTGGGATGTAGGTTGCTTAGCCAGGTAGCGACCGAAGTAGAGATAGATTTTTTCGGGAATCATGTGCGCGGATTATTAGCGAACGAGCATTTGATCACTGAGCACCTCGAAAATCGACGAGCGAGCAATTATCCTTCCTTTGGTTTGGTTATGAGTTCCTCGGATTGGCATAGAGCAGTTGATCACATGAATTATATCGGCGTTAAATTTTTCTTGGAGCCTACTTTAAAAACCGACAGTGCGGGAAAAGAGCATGCATTATTTCTGTTGGAGGATCCTTCAGGAAATATTTTAGAATTCAAGTCTGGAACTCTGTAGGCTAACTATGTACTAGGTTAAACAGTGTTTTCAGAGCTTCGCCAGGTCGATCTGTTTTCATAAAGGCTTCTCCGACTAAAAAAGAGTTAATTCCGTTTTCCTTCAGTGTTTTTATGTGTTCTGAAGAAGTGATGCCTGATTCGGTTACTAGTAACTCAGAGTCCGGGACAAGCTTCTTTAGTTCAATACTAGTATTGATATCAGTCTCAAAAGTCTTTAGGTTTCTATTATTTATCCCTATGATAGCGTCTGGGACGGCCATCGCGATTTCAAGTTCTTCACTATCATGTGCTTCCACTAGTACATCCATTCCGAGAGCGCAGCTAAGTGATGCAAGCTCTTTTATTTGCGAAACACTTAGACAAGCAGCTATTAGAAGAATACAGTCAGCTCCAATATTTCTAGATTCGACAATTTGGTACGGGTCGATCATAAAATCTTTACGCAGAATTGGTAAGCTACAGGCGCGCTTAGCTGCGTCAAGATGTTGATCTGCGCCTTGAAAATAGTTAACGTCAGTAAGAACAGAAACGCAGGAAGCGCCCGCAATTTGGTATTGATTGGCGACGTCTGCAGGATCATAATTTTTACAAATTATTCCTTTACTTGGGGACGCTCTTTTACACTCCGCTATAATTGCGGGAAGTCCTCGACCAACTGAATTCAAAAGATTCTTTTTAAATCCCCTAGGTTTTGGGATAGATTTTATACTGTTCTCGAGTGATCTAAGCGGAATGTTTTTCTTTCGCTGCAAAATTTCATCTCTTTTAGTGCTTATGATTTTTTTTAGTATGTCTGACATAGGATTTTTACTATTATTCTTTTACAGTTTTTGTGAAAAGTATAAAATCATTGAAAGTTTTTTTAGCTCTACCAGTTTGGATCGCATCTAAAGCTAATGAAAAGCCACTTTTTATGCTATCGCAAATCCCAGCCACATATATTGCGGCTCCGGCGTTTGCCGCCACTATATTAGTAGCAGGTCCGATTTCCCCGTCGAATACAGTGTTGATGATGCTCAGACTTTCAGTTGGATTAGTTGCTATTAGACTTCCAGTATCTTGTGGCTCCAAATCGAAATACTGAGGGTTTATTGTATAAGTATTTATATCACCGTCTGTGATTTCGGCAATGTGGGTATTGACAGATACACTAATCTCATCCATGCCATCATCTGAACATACGACTAGCCCATGTTTAGTACCTAGCTTGCTAAGAACTTTAGCTACGCTTGGGATCCAACTTTCTTCAAAGACTCCCATGACTTGGCGGTCTGCACCGGCTGGATTAGTCATCGGTCCAAGGATATTAAAAAGAGTCCGTGAACCGATTTGTTTGCGAACTTTTCCGGCAAATCGAGTAGCGGCGTGGTGCGACGGTGCGAACATAAAGCCAATTCCTACAGAATTAATGCATTCCGCTATTTGTTTGGTAGAGAGATCGATCTTTGCTCCAGCGATCTCTAAAACGTCAGCGCTACCACTGGAGCTGCTGGCGGCTCTATTGCCGTGCTTGGCCACATGTCCGCCGCATGCCGCCACAACGATAGCAGCTGCAGTAGAAATATTAAATGTATGACTCCCGTCACCTCCGGTACCACAAGTATCAACAAGCGGATAGGTCTTGACGTTTACTGAGGATGCGAAACCTCTCATTATGGTTGCGGCCGCTGCTATTTCCTCAATTGTCTCTCCCTTCATGCGCATAGCTACAAGGAATGCTGCGATCTGGACTTCCGATATTTGTCCTCTCATCATAGCATCCATAATTTCGACCATGATGTCGAATGACAGATTAACACCTTCGGTTACTTCTTTTATTGATGCGCTTATATCCACAATTATTTTAATTCCTAGAGTTGCAGAAAGTTATTCAGTAAGTCATATCCAAATTTAGTTGAAATAGATTCTGGGTGGAATTGTACCCCGAATATAGGGAGGTATTTATGGGATATACCCATGATTTCATCCTTGGCTCCCTTTTTATCCTCGGTCCAGGCAGTAATCTCGAAACAGTCAGCTAAGGATCCTTCATGTACTACTAGTGAATGATATCTCATAACTGTATACGGAGTTGGTATATTTTTAAACAGACCTTTTTGGTTATGGTGAACCAAAGAAGTTTTTCCATGCATCACATTTCTTGCATGTACTATTTTTGTTCCGAACGCCTGTGCGATTGTTTGATGGCCCAAACATACCCCGAGAATCGGTATAGTTTGATGAAAGTGTTTGACTGTATTTAATGAAATCCCGGCTTGATCAGGAGAGCAAGGGCCTGGAGATATAATTATTCTACTAGGCTTAAGACGTTTTATTTTTTCTACCGTGATTGCGTCGTTCCGAGCGACCACAACTTCACAGTTAAGTTCACCTATATACTGTACAAGATTATATGTGAACGAATCATAGTTATCGATCATTAGTATCATTCTAATCACGCTTTTTTTTGTCAGAACCGGTCGAAAGAGACATTATAGCTTGGGGCAACTCTTCCATTGAGTTTATTATTTTGTCAGGATTGTGTGCTGATAAATCGACATCACCAGAGTATCCATAACTGACGCATATAGATCGAACACCAGCATTTTTTGCGGCATTTAAATCCGTTATTGAATCTCCTATCATAGTAGTATTATTTTTTCGGCCATTTAATTTGTCGATCGCATAAATTATTGGCTCAGCATGAGGCTTTTTTCTGGATAAGCTATCACCGCCGAGAACAATGGTGAAATACTTAAAGAGATTGGTGGTTTTTAGCAGAGATATGGCGAATTCATGGGGTTTGTTGGTGACACAGCCCAAATGTATTTTACGGTTTTTTAATTCGCAAAGTGTTTCTTTTACCTTAGGATATATTTTTGATTTGATAAATATGTTTTTTGCATAATTATTTAGGAATGCTTTAGAAACCTGATTATATAGATTTTTATTTGCGATACCGTCATATTGTCTCGTGATAGCCCGATGTACAAGACGTTTAGAGCCTTCCCCAATGTAGGATCGAACTATTTGTTCGCCTACGACCGGTAGAGAATTACTTGTTAAAGCGGAATCCAATGCATGAGATATATCTGGTGCACTATCAACTAGGGTACCGTCAAGATCAAACAAGGCAAGGAATTGCGGCATTTTAGCTATGTTTATTAATTGCCGCGCGCAGCTTTCCAATAATCTCTGTATAGTCTGGTTGACTGAAGATGGCAGAGCCTGCTACGAAAGTATCAGCCCCCGCATTGGCAATTTCCGTAATATTTTCAAGCTTCACTCCTCCGTCTACTTCTAGCCTAATTTCATGCTCGGAATTATCAATTAATTCCCGAAGGCTTTTGATCTTATTTAGTGTACTCCTAATAAATGACTGGCCTCCGAAGCCAGGATTTACTGACATTAGGAGCACAACGTCAAGTTTATCCATTACGTGCGTGAGGTGAGTTAGGGGAGTTGCAGGATTTAGCACTAGGCCAGCTTTGCATCCTGCATCCCTAATTTGTTGGAGATTACGATCTATATGTTCGCTAGCCTCTGGGTGAAAAGTAATTATATTTGCTCCGGCCTCAGCAAATGCATTAATTAATCGGTCTACCGGTTTCACCATCAAGTGCACGTCAATCGGAGCTTCTATTCCGTGAGATTTGAGGGCAGCGCATACCATCGGACCAATTGTTAGGTTTGGAACATAGTGATTATCCATAACGTCAAAATGTATCCAATCGGCTCCACCAGTAATTACTGCGTCCACTTCTTCGCCAAGTTTGGCAAAATTAGCTGATAGGATTGACGGGGCAATGACTGGATTTAGCTTCATTTTTTTTTCCTTAAATATAATGAAGTTGGGTTCTCCGGAAGCATCAGTTTACTCCGAGCTTATGCGGTATATTTATACACACTGTAACGTAAAATTAGAGCATTATAAGGTTAAAAGAACTTCTTTTATAGCGGTGCCGGAAGATGAAAATTTCCGTCAATCATGATCACTCTAAGGTTTATGCCCATTATTGATCTAACGTATTAGGGTTAAATTTGTTTTGTTCCAGCCGGGTTATCGCCCATTCGATGTGCTCTCGAACCATTGGGTCCGGGAAATTTTTTCGCTTATACAGTGCTGAGAGTGCTTCCGTTGAATAGTGACCGTTCCCCAGCGCAACAGCAAGATTGCGGACCCACTGCTCATAAGAGACTCTTCTTATGGCAGAGCCTCTCGTTAGTATTTCAAATTCATCACGATTCATTAAAAATAGTTCTAATAATGTTCTATTATTAAGCTTTGAGCGAGGCATGAAGTCTTTGATAGGAGTTACTTTAGCGTATTTATTCCACGGACAAAAAAGTTGACAATCATCACAGCCAAAAATCCGATTACCGATAAATGCTCTAAGTTCCCGAGGGATTGCTTCTTTGGACTCTATAGTTAGGTATGAGATACATTTTCTGGCATCTAATTTATAGGGCGAAATAATTGCGTTTGTAGGACAAACATCTATGCAGCTGACACAGGTACCGCAGTGATTTTTTTTTAATCGCGTAGGTGCCTTCAGGGGCAAGTCGGTAAAGATCTCTCCTAGGAAAAACATAGAGCCATCAGTTTTGTTTATAAGATTCGTGTGCTTTCCGACCCATCCTAGACCACTGTTTCGAGCAAGCGCTCTTTCAAGAACCGGCGCGCTATCAGTGAATGCCCTGTATCCAAAGTGGCCAATTTTATCATTCAGCTTCCGGGCGAGCTGTCGCAATTTACCTCGTAATACTTTGTGATAGTCGCGTCCTAATGCGTAACGTGATACGTAGGCGAGGCGAGGATCTTTCAGCACGGACACTGCGTCATCTAGGGGTTCGGTCAGATAGTTGGCGCGTACGGTGATAATAGAAGTAGTATTTGGGACTAATTTTGAAGGGTCAAATCTTTTGTCTTTATTTTTTTCTAGATACGACATAGAACCGTGATACCCATTTTGTATCCAGTTTTCTAGTTGAGTGAAATCCTTCTTTACGTTAAGACCAGCAACACCTAAGTCTTGAAATCCCAGCTCGTGCGACCATTTTTTTAGATCATTAAGAATTTTCGAGCTATCTAGCATCATTTTTTAATTTTGACATAGTAAGTTTAATTATCTAGTACCATCATAAATTGATCGGCAATAAAATCTAGCCGCTAAATTTTAGAACATCGTAGGATTACAGATTAACAACCTTGACGCTTAAATTTTGTTATTGTATTACACTGACTTAAATTTAACTGGTGTAAAGGTATGTTGGAATTGTTCAAAGGGTGGTACCAGCGGTATTTTAGTGAGCCCGAAGCCGCGCTACTTTGCGCGGTGTTACTGCTCGCATTTCTTAGTCTAGCGTTTTTTGGAGAAATGTTAGCTCCGTGCCTTGCTTCTATAGTTATAGCCTATCTTTTAGAGGCGTCCGTGAGCTACTTGCAGACTTTAGGTCTGCGCCGTTTTCACTCGGTATGCCTGGTTTTTGGCTTATTTTTACTAGCGCTCGTCTTTTTGTTAGTTGGGCTGGTGCCGCTTGTCTCGACGCAACTAACGAGTTTCGCACAGGATTTGCCAGAGACTATTTCTTCTTGGCGAGCCCATTTAATGCTTTTACCAGAAAGATATCCTAATCTTTTAACGAGCGGGCAGATTGATTCGTTAATGGGTGGGATAAAAACTGAAATTAGCCAACTTGGCCAGAATGCGCTCACTTTTTCGATTGCATCCATCCCGGCTATCGTGACCATACTAATTTACTTCGTGCTCGGTCCTGTTTTAGTATTTTTTTTCCTGAAAGATAAATCGCAAATCATAGCGTGGTTTACGACTTATTTACCCGAGGATAGAGCAGTACTTCGCGCGGTTTGGCGGGATGTTGACGATCAAATCGGGAATTATGTTCGTGGTAAAGTTTATGAGATTTTTATTGTTGGTTTCGTGTCCTTTCTTGCTTTTTACTTTTTAGGTATGTCCTATGCGCCATTATTGGCTGTAATAACCGGCATTTCAGTGATCATTCCTTTTATCGGAGCCGCTATTGCGACGATACCTGTTGCGATAGCGGCTTACATACAGTTTGGCTTTTCTGGTAACGATTTTGTTTGGGTGATGATGGCCTATGCAGTCATTCAGCTTTTGGATGGGAATTTATTAGTACCGTTGCTATTTTCGGATGTCGTAAATCTTCACCCGGTTGCGATAATCATTGCGGTCTTAGTATTTGGTGGGTTATGGGGCATATGGGGTGTATTTTTTGCGATTCCATTAGCGACGTTAGTTAGGTCGTTACTAAAAGCTTGGCCGAAAAAAGTAGGCGCTTTGTCGACTTAAAGGTTGTCGAAAGAGCTTTTTATTAAGAATTTGTAACGATTCTTGGTGTTTACAGTCTTGTCCTAGAAGACTGCAGAAGTTAATATCCACTATTTACTTAAACAGCTGTTTTTATGTCAATTATTCAAGGTAGCATTGTCGCGATTGTGACGCCTATGAAGAGTGGATCTGGGGCTGAGACAGCCTTGGACTTTGATAGGTTGGATACGCTATTAGATTTTCATGTCGATAGTGGCACTCAGGGTATTGTGGTAGCGGGCACTACTGGAGAGTCGGCTACTCTCAGTGAGGTTGAACACTGTGAACTGATTGAACATGTTACGCGCCAAATAAATGGTAGGGTCCCAGTAATAGCCGGAACCGGCGCGAATTCAACTCACGAGGCTATTCGTCTTACTGCTTTTGCTAAGAAAGCGAATGTCGATGCTTGTCTGCTTGTAACTCCATATTACAATAAACCAACACAAGAGGGGCTATTTCTCCATCATAAAGCTATTGCCGAGGCAGTCGATATCCCTCAGATCCTTTACAATGTTCCTGGGCGAACGGCCTGTGACATGCTTCCCGCGACGGTCGCACGATTATCCGCTACTACCAATATTATTGGGATAAAAGAGGCAACAGGTGATATCTCGCGTGTTGCAGAGATTAGAGCTCTATGTGGCCCAGATTTTTTACTTTTTAGTGGTGATGACGCTACTTCATGCGAGTTTATGCTTCAGGGTGGAAATGGAGTTATTTCGGTAACGGCAAATATTTGCCCTCAAAAAATGTTTGAGATGTGTGCGGCGGCATTAAATAATGATAGACCCTCTGCCATTAATATAGATTCATATTTACAATTGTTGCATCAAAATTTGTTTGTCGAAGCTAATCCGATACCTGTTAAGTGGGCTTTAGGTGAAATGGGACTTCTGGATGACGGGATCAGATTACCATTAACATGGTTATCGCCGGATAAAGAAAAAATTGTAAAAGAAGCTATGCGTCATTCGGGTCTATAATCTAAATAGGTATTGTTAAAACATTTAACACTCCAAATTATTAAATAAGGAATTTATTGTATGTATAGATCACTGCTTCTAATAATCGTTTTAGCCCTATCTGTGGGTGGTTGCAGCAAAGTTCTGAAGAGTTTGGATCATGTTCGTACCGATACGAAGAATAAATATGAAAAAGCTGAAACAATGCCAGATTTAGAGATTCCTCCAGGCTTAAGTACTGAAGCTATAAGAGATCGCATGGTAATTCCTGAAGGTGGAGAATCTGCGAAGTTTTCAACTTACCAAGATCGGCGCGCGGCGGTTGATGTTGATTCGGAAGATGAAGGAGCGACTAAAGCAAATCGCACCGGCTCTAAATTATTAGAAAATGAGCATGTTTTAAGTCTCCCATACGATATTTTTGAGCAGTGGTCACTCATAGAACTTTTTGTCGAGTCGAAGGGATATGGATTAGAATTAAATGATGTTGAGTTGGGAATCATTGAGACTAGTTGGATTGAAAAATCGAGAATTGCACGTAACAAATTTAAAATTTTTGCCGAGACTGATGAGAATTCGCAAGGTTCTCTAATTTATGTATCGATTGAAAATCAGGAATTATTGCCTAATAGCGATGGTGTGGCGTGGCAACGAGTGACTCGCAGCATAGACGAAGAAAAAGTATTTGTAGCAGAGCTGGAAGCACGCCTTCTTGTTCCTACTCCTCAGATGTCCGCCATAAGTGATCCTGCTAGTGTGGTAAACAGAGCCGAACAGGGTAAGACAGATAGCCAACGTTCTAATATCGATGATGTTGAGGTCGCCCGATCTTCAGGTATTGTAGCCGAAACTGTATCTCGTAATATATCTAGTGAGTTGATTAGTGTCGGATCGGGAAAATTTTATATGGCCTTATCATCTAATTATGAACTAGCTTGGGAAGTGGTAGGAGATATACTGGTCAAGGAGGGCTTTCAATTAAAGCAGGCTGATAAAACGACCGGATTATATTTGATAGGGGTGCCCAAAAATCAGTCGAGTCAAGCAAAGAAAAGTCTGTTAAAAAAAGCCCAGTTTTGGAAGCGTGATAAAGTTCTAGAATACCAATTAAGCTTGACTGGCGTAGGACAGAAGACGGAAGTAGTTATCCTAGATAGCAATGGGCGATGGTTGACGAGCGGAGATGCGGATAACTTGTTGAATAGATTACACGAGGCGGTAAATCGTGGTCGAATCTAGTCTTCCTGGCTAAGATATTATGCGTTTTGCGACTATGGGTAGTGGCAGTAAGGGTAACGCGACTTTGGTGGACGAGATAGACTCCGCGTTATTGGTAGACTGCGGATTAAGCTATTCGCGTGTGAAGTCTTTAGCCAGTGAAAAGAATTATGATTTAGGTAAACTTGATGGAATATTCGTAACTCATGAACATAGTGATCATATTGGTGGCGTAAAAAATTTATCTAAAGGCCTAAAGATTCCTGTTTATGCGACATCCGGGACTATAGCGGCTTCCGGAAACCGATTTGACGGTGTTTATGACTTAAAAGAAATAGAGCTAGAGAAGAACATTATCCTAGGCCCATTCGAGATCACTCCAGTTATTGTGCCCCACGACGCTCAGGAGCCATGCCAGTTTATTATAACGGCGCATTTTAAGCGCTTGGGTATATTAACCGATTTAGGTCATGTTACTTCCTATGTTCGAAAAATGTATGAGACTTTAGATGCCATGGTTATAGAGTTTAATCACGACCTCGATATGTTAAAGGGTAGCGGCTATCGCCAAGTTCTCCAGAGGAGAATTAGTGGGCCATATGGACACCTGAGCAATGAGCAAGCCGAAGAATTTCTAGATGGTATTAACTACCAAAAAATGTCTCATTTAGTTGCGGCGCATTTGAGTGAGAAGACAAATAATCCTTCTATTGTCCATGCGTGTTTAGACCGGGTAGTACCAAGCACTGTTAATACTTACGTGGCAACACAAGCTGATTTCTCCCCTTGGTTTGTTATAAGCGACTGATGTAGAGGTCGGCACATTATTTTTTTTTCACGTGCCGCATTAGACGACGACGTTTATTTTGCTGTCGCTTAGTGAGCTGATTTTTTCTGCCTGAGTAAGGATTATCTCCATTTAGGAAAAATAATTTCACCGGAGTTCCAATCAAATCTAGTTCAGCTCGAAAAAAATTTTCCAAATATCTTTTGTAACTAGCGGGAAGTGTCTCGACTAGGTTTCCATGTATCACGATTTTAGGAGGGTTTTCTCCCCCCATATGGGCGAAGCGAAGTTTCACTCTTCTACCTTTTACCATCGGAGCGGGATGAGACGTTACAGCGTCTAATAGGATATTAGTTATATCTTTAGTTTTATGCTTTCTGACAGATGCTTCGTAAGACTTATTGATAGATAAGAACAAGCTCTTTAAACCATTACCTTCTAGGGCTGAAATTTTGCAAATATCTATAAATTTGGCAAACGTTAGTCTTCTGTCGAGCTCTTTTAGACACGTCTCGCGACCTTCTGCGTCCAGAGTATCCCATTTGTTTGTGGCAATCACTAGTGAACCTCCATTATCTAGAGTAAGACCTAGAAGGTGCAGGTCTTGATCAGTGATACCTTCCTTCGCGTCGATCACTAATACTATTACATGAGCATGTTCTAGCGCTTGCAGGCTCTGCATGACGCTAAACTTTTCAGCTATACCTGTAGTCTTCCCTTTGCGACGAATACCTGCAGTATCAATAATAGTGTAGTTCTGATCACGCCACGTGAAATCAAAGTCAATGCTGTCTCGAGTAGTTCCAGGGACATCACTAGTGATCATACTATTTTGTCCGATGATCCGATTCACTAAGGTTGATTTCCCAACATTTGGTCTACCTATGACTGAAATTTTTATTCTTTTAGAACTGTCTTTTAGACCTGCTACTGCATTCACTGAAGGCCAGTCAACGCTTATATCTTCTACTAGAGACCCTATGCCTTCACCATGACTAGCGGAGATCGGTATGATAGTGCCTATTTGAAGTGGACTAAATTCTGCGATGATGAAGTCCTTATCCAAGCCTTCAGATTTGTTTACCGCGATGACGACACGTTTGTTCAAACGTCTAAGACTTTCAGCAAGTAGTTCATCAGCAGCGTTTAAACCTGTTCTTCCATCGACCACGAAGATAATGACACTGCACTCTTTAGCCACTTCTAGTGATTTCTCGGCCGCAATTATTCCAATCTCGCTCTCTTCAGAAGAGTCAATTCCTCCAGTATCTACTACTATGTAATCTTTATCACCAATTTTTCCTAGCCCTACTTTAGGATCGCGTGTTAGTCCAGCAATATCTGCGACCAGGGCCGAACGTGTTTTTGTAATCCGGTTGAATAATGTGGATTTACCTACGTTAGGACGACCGACTATAGCTACGGTTGGCTTTAACTGTAGGTTATGATTTTCCATTCGAAATAAACGGTCTTGTGGGCAATTATATTTTTTTACTTAAGTCTCATAGCGACAACTCGGCCATTTGAGGAGTACGATATGAGAGAATCGGATGTCCTTAGGGATCGCGCAATAATTCGACTCTTGTCTAGTCTTGACTTATAGACAAACTCACCGGTTTGAGCATTCATCCAGAGCGCGTAACCTTCCGAGTCACACACTGCAACGTATCCATTATAGTAAGCAGGTGCAGTAGGGTAGCGTTCTTTTAATTCATCTTTTTTCCACACAGACGCCCCAGTCTCAGAATTAAGCGCCCAAATGGAACCTTCTTCATCTGTCACATAGACATACCTGCCTCCTACAGATATTCCAGCATAAGAGGAAATTTCTCGAGTCCATAGGATCCGTCCATCGATGCTTGATATCGCGGAAACTCCCCCGTGGAAGCTCGCGACAAAGATTGTATTCTTTTGAACAATAGGGGCAGAATCTACGTCTACCATCCTATCTAAGTCAGATCTGCCACTTGGAATAGCTAAAGGATTATCCCATAAACTTTGACCCGACTTTAAATCCAATGCAACTAGCCTGCCATTGTCGAAGCCGGCAAATACTCGATCACCGCTTATAACAGGTGGTGCATTTCCTCTCAAAGTGAGTGACGGTACTGTACGATCGTAATTCCAAATTTCTTTGCCAGTCGCGGAGTCAAGACCAAAGATGTTACCATCACCTGTCCGTACTACTGTGATTTGATTAAACGCAGTTGGGGCAGCTAGGACCTCACTGGAAACTTTTGCGACCCATTTCAGGTTGCCGGTTTGAACATCCCTAGCTATGACACGACCATCTCCGGTACCAACTAGCACCATTCCATCTCCGCCGCCAGCGCCGCTAGTATAATTGACATTCTTATCGTGAATTTGCCAGACGGGCTTGCCTGATGATATGTCAGTAGCAACTAGTTTTCCATACTGATCGGCTACGAATAGATACCCCCCAATGACGGAGGGAGTTAGTTTTAAATATAGATTTTCTGCACCTTTTCCTATTCGCTTAGACCAGATCTCATCTACAGATATTTTCGACTTATAAGAGTCGCTTAGTACGTCGCTATCATCGACTTCTGTACTTTCTCGGCTAATGAAACTACCGAGCGATTTCGAGCTTCTGAATTTTGAAAAATTGTAGTCACTACAACTAGCTAGAAAGCACGCGCATATCGTTACCCCAATCACCTTGCGGATAGACAGACTCATTTAATATCCTTTGCCTTAATATTTTCTAGCATATTGATTTTAAGAAGTAAGTAGCGCGTATCTTGGCCGATATTATTATAGTTTGTTAGCGCCTCGTCATAGGCTTTACCAGCCGCTTTGAGATCACCTTGTTCCTGATAGATGTCCCCTAATAATTCAAGAGACCTATCGGCTGGTTTGAGGTTAGAGTTGAGAAGAACTAATCTAGCATCTTCCGCATTACTTTCCTGAAGCAAAATTCTTGCTAGCCGTTCACGAGCAATAGTGTCCAATTCTATTTGTTTTCCTTCGATGATAACTTGGTTGAGTAAATTTTTAGCGGAAGACGTATTTCCACTTTCGAATTTAATTTTGGCAAGTATTAGTTTAGATAGGAGCGCATAATTAGAACTTTTATCGAATTCGATGATTGCGTGGGCTAGAGATTCAGCATCGTCCAGGCGATTTTCATTAAACGCCACTAGTAACTGAGAGTAGTTGATCGATAGATTCTCAGCTTTTTGATTTTTAATAGACGACCAGTATGTAAAGCCACCAAATAATCCAATCGCTAGAGTGGCTGACATTACCACAGCAAGCCCATTTTTCGCCCACCACTCTTTTATTTTATTTGAAAGTTCTTCGTCAGTTGTATAGTCGTTCAATTTCTTAGCCCTTCTTCAGTATACATCTCAGAATATCGCTTTAAATTATAGCGTGGTTAGCTTGGTCAAGGTATTAGCTATTTGTAATAAGCATTTCACGCAGGATTTCTTTTAGCTCGTGTTCATCACATGTGATTTGTTGATCGTTGGTTCGTAGCGGTTTAATAGTGACTTTTTTGGCTTCGGCCTCATTAGCGCCGATTAAGATCGCTACGCGCGCGCCTGCACGATCTGCTTTTTTCATACGAGCCTTCAGTTTTCCACCATTGACATGAAGTACGGTTTTTAAAGAGGGCATATGTGAGCGCAAATATTCCGCGGCTTGAATTGCGAGGAGCTCGTAATTGTCGTCGGTCGCTATAACGTAAACATCTGGAATTTGTGGCAAGACTGTATTTTGCTGTACTTTCCGAAGTTCGATTATTCTTTCAAGGCCCATAGCGCAACCAGTTGCAGGCGATGGCTTGCCACCCATGGTTTCGACTAGACTGTCATACCGACCTCCTGCACAAATAGCACTCTGAGCACCTAGCTCATCGGTGACCCACTCGAAGACTGTTTTGTTGTAGTAATCCAGCCCTCTAACAAGCTTCGGATTGATTGTGTATTTTATGTTGTTTGCGGAAAGCGTCTGTTCGAAACTTGTAAAGTGAGCTTTCGAGTCACGATCAAGATAGTCTGATAATAAAGGAGCTCCGGAAATAAGGTCTTTAAGGCCCGGGTTTTTACTGTCCAATATTCTCAAAGGATTAGAATTTAACCGAGCTAGACTTGGTTCGTCTAAAAGCTTTTTAAAGGGACTGAAGTAGTTTACTAGCGCCGCTGTATAGTTAGCACGTGATTCCTCATTTCCCAGAGAGTTCACTTCTAAGCGCACATTTTGGATGCTTAGTGCATCCCAGAGTCTGCTAGTGAGCATAATTAGCTCAGCGTCGCTTTGTGGAGACTCAGCACCAAACACTTCTATTCCTACTTGGTGAAATTGTCGTAATCTTCCTCGCTGCGGTCTTTCATGGCGAAACATAGGTCCCATATACCAAAGGCGTTGCGGCACATTCTGCAGCAGACTATTTTGTAAAACGGCTCGAACGCAACTTGCGGTTCCTTCGGGTCTCAGGGTTAAGCTATCTCCATTTCTATCGTCAAATGAGTACATTTCTTTTTGTACAATATCTGTCTCATCACCTATGGATCTATGGAAAACACTGGTTTGCTCAAGCATGGGGAGTCGAATTTCTTGATACCCGTAGCATTGGAGTACCGACACGATGTGCCCCTCGACTGCCCGCCATTCTGGGGTGTCTATAGGCAACGAATCGTTCATTCCTCTAATTGATTTCGCTAAATTCGCCAAGGAGACCCCTTTCATTTTATAGTCACTGAATTACAGTATTTTAAGCAAAAAAATAGCAAGAGCACTGTTAGGTTTAATGGATGTTCCGAATATTTTTTTTTCTTTTTTTAACTTGCCCCACTAGCTGGCCGCACGCGGCATCGATATCGTTACCTCGTGTTTTCCGGGTAATTGTAATAATTCCAGCCCTGTATAGCTTATCACGAAAATCATTTATAGCTCTTTCTTCTGAACGTTCAAAGGAGCTGTTTTTATAGGGATTAAATGGTATCAGATTGACTTTAGCGGGGATTCCATCTAGTAGTTTAATTAAAACCGACGCTTCCTTGACGGAGTCATTCACGCCCTTAAGCATCACGTACTCAAAAGTGATGTGGTTATCATTGGTCGCCCTGCTATAATTTTTGCAAGTTTCAAGCAGTTGTTCGATGGGATACTTTTTGTTTAGGGGAACGAGCTTATCTCTTAAATAATTATTAGTTGCATGTAAAGAGATTGCTAGGCTAACTGGACATTCTTTCGCCAATTTATCTATCCCCGGCACAATTCCAGCCGTACTAAGGGTTATTCTTCTTTTACCCAAATTATAAGCGTTATTGTCCATCATTAGTTTCATGGCCATAACAGTATTATCAAAGTTAAGCAGGGGCTCGCCCATCCCCATCATTACTACATTAGTTATTGATCGTTTTATATCAGATAGTTCATTTAATTTTTTCGATGCTAACCAGACTTGTCCAATGATTTCGCTTACTGATAAATTTCGATTAAATCCTTGGGTAGCAGTGGCGCAGAATTGACAATTTAGAGGACAGCCTACTTGAGAAGATACGCATAAAGTTCCCCGGGAGCCCTCAGGGATATATACCGTTTCCACGCCATTGATGGGGTCGATATTTACTAGCCATTTCCGGGTGCCATCTTCGGAAATTTGTTCGGTACTTATGCTTGGCACTCGAATTTCTGTTTCCTGGCTTAATTGCTCTCTTAGCTTCTTACTTAGATTAGTCATTTCCCCAAAGTTGGTAATGCCGTGTTGGTGAATCCATTTCACTATTTGGATTGCACGAAAGCTAGTTTCACCCAGCTCTTTAAAATAGCTGGCTAAACTTTGTGCATCATAATTCATCAAGTTTACGGGTGTTTTTTCCATTTTGATTGGTCAAATATTACTGTATATATCTTTTTTCTCGAAGAAAAAGGCGATTTCTGTTTCTGCAGTCTCAGGAGCATCTGAGCCGTGTACTGCGTTTTCAGTCATACTATGCGCAAATTCGGCTCTTACTGTTCCTGGGGCGGCCTCCGCAGGGTTTGTTGAACCCATGATATCTCGATTCTTTTGGATTGCATTTTCGCCTTCAAGAACTTGCGCCAATATCGGGCCCGTAGTCATAAAGCTTATTAATTCATCAAAAAACGGTTTTCCTCGATGCACGTCATAGAAATCTCTAGCCTGATTTTCAGTGAGGCGCAGCATTTTCATGGCTACTACCTTTAATCCCCCTTTTTCAAATTTATTTATTATTCCGCCGATCTGATTCGCGCTGACTGAGCTTGGCTTTATAAGAGATAGTGTTTGTTCTTGGGGCATTATTAGAAAGTCTCCGTAAAATTATTCTAAAAAGAATTAAAAATGGAGCGGCATTATACCTGCAATCATTCTTAACATGATAGCATTCTCAGGCGGTAGTAAAATTGTTTAATTGGTTTAGTAGAGGCCGGTTTCAAGCCTAGCCGCTTCAGACATCATATCTTGATTCCAAGGAGGGTCGAATACCAGTTCAACGTCAACTGACGATATATTGGGTATTTGACTAACTTTTGATATGACGTCTTCGACTAGGAAGGGACCCATCCCGCAGCCGGGTGCTGTTAGCGTTAAATCTATTTCTACTCGGTTTCCGGTATCTTCATAGATTATGTCGCAGCGGTAAATTAGCCCCAGTTCCACTATATTGATTGGGATTTCGGGGTCATAGCAAGTGCTAAGTTGTTCCCAGACTAGTTCGTCATCTATCAAGGGTGAGTTAAGCGCAGTCTCGAATCTAGTATCTTTTTCCGCTGCTTCCATCCCTAACGCAGAAATATCTGCTTCATTTATCCTGGCCAAGTTGCCCATAACATTGACCGTTACCGAGCCGCCAAGTGCTTGGGTGATGAACACTTCTGTACCCTTCTCTAAATCGATGGTTATTCCTTGAGGAATCATTACGGCTTCACACGCATGTAACAGTTTGATAGGTTCTCGGAAGTCTTGTCCCTTGATTCCATTCATAGTTTCAACTCACTAAAATAGGTATGGTTTTTTCAATTGCATCGAAAATAGAATCAACCTCTTCGAGAGTGTTGTAGAAGGCGAAGGATACGCGCGCTGTACCTTGCACTCCCATTCGTTGCATTACGGGCATAGCGCAGTGGTGTCCGGTTCTTATCGCAATCCCTTGGTGGTCAAGTAAAGTTCCTAAATCGTGAGGGTGGACTCCTTTTATATTGAATGAAAGCACCGATGCTTTATTGGCTGCCGTGCCTAAAATAGTAAGGTCCGAGATCGATTTTGCTCTTTCGGTAGCTCGACGCAAGAGTTCATTTTCGTGGGCAAACACTTTTTCAAGATCTAAGTGACTAAAATATTCAAGTGCGGTCCCGAGACCGATACCGCCCACGATATTTGGAGTACCAGCTTCAAACTTGTATGGTAGATCATTGTACACTGTCTTCTTAAAGCTGACGGTTTTTATCATGTCCCCGCCACCTTGCCATGGGGGCATACTTTCAAGTAGGGCTTCCTTGCCATAAAGTACCCCAACACCAGTTGGCCCTAGTGCTTTATGACCAGAAAATGCGTAAAAATCGCAGTCTAGTTCTAGTACATCGACCTGATCATGGATTATTGCTTGAGCTCCATCTAAAAGAATCGCTGCACCTACTTGGTGAGCCTGCTGAGTGATCTTTCTGACTTGATTAATTGTTCCAAGAGCGTTTGAAATGTGACCCACAGCAACCATTTTTGTATTTTCGGATAGCAGACTCTTAAACTCTTCCATCACAATTTCGCCGGCATCGTTGACGGGCGCTACAACTAATTTCGCTCCGGTTTGCTCGCAAACCATTTGCCAAGGAACAATATTTGAATGATGCTCCAATCCGCTTATTAATATTTCACTCTGCGTATCTAATTGCGGACGCGCATAGCTTTGTGCTACTAGGTTGATCGCCTCAGTAGTCCCTCGTGTGAAAATAACCTCCGATACACTTCGCGCGTTGATAAATTTTCTAATGAAGTCTCTGGCTTCTTCAAAGGCCTCGGTCGCTTCTTCGCTGAGAGAGTGGACGCCTCGGTGAATATTAGCATTTTCATTTTCATAGTAATTACTTATTCTGTCGATGACACACTGCGGTTTTTGGGTAGTGGCAGCATTATCTGCGTAAATGAGATTTTTACCATTTACTGCGGTAGCCAGGATCGGAAAGTCGCTTCTGATGTCATTAACATTAAGTATATCCACAGGCGATTGTTTTGCGGCGCTCATATCATTTATCCTTGTTGAATAAATTCACTCATTTGGTTATGTCCTAAAAATTTATTTTCTAAAGACTGTCTAAGGGCTGGCAGTGGAATGGGTCCAATTACCTTTTCAGCGAAGGCGTATATCAGAAGAGCTCTAGCGTCTTTGTAACTTATACCCCGCGACCGTAGATAGAATAGAGCCGTTTCATCTAGTTGGCCTACCGTAGCGCCATGGGCACAGGTCACATCATCGGCGTAAATTTCAAGTTCAGGTTTTGTGTCTATTTCTGCTAGTTTGGACAGGAGTAAGTTGTTACTGGCTTGTCGCGCTGAGATTTTTTGCGCGTCAGCGGATACGACAACTTTCCCGTTGAATACTCCTCGACTATTATGATCAAGGATCCCACGGTAGAGCTCGTCACTATGGGTGTCACCAACTAGATGCCGAATAGTTGTATGGTGGTCGATATGTTGATCGTTTATACCGGTAAAAAGGCCGTTTAATCGACAATATGCCGCTCGCCCAGATAGAGAGACATCAATGTCTACCCTACTTAATTTACTCCCCATAACAATCGAGTCAGAGTACAGATTGGCTCCGGTATCGACTTGGGCATCAATTTTTCCAATATGAGTGGTATTCATGGATTCAATTTGCAACCGGTGGTGATATAAGGTCGAATTTTGGCCAAGTCTGAGATTTGTTATTACATTAGTGAGACCGCTATCTTTATCATCACTTCTGTACTCTTCAACGATACGTGCCTCCGAGTTTTCACTCATCCTGACGATTATTCTCAGAGATTTTAATAGCGACTCTGACGACTCTCCTATGAAAATTAACTTGATCACTTTTTCAATCTTGCGGTTTTTTTCAACCTCTATAAGCAAACTATCGCATAGTGTCAGTATGTTTAGTGCGCTGAAAGTTTCCGCTAGATCGGTCTTGAGTATCGCTTCTAAATTATACTTTTCGTCTGCCTTTTTAGTCGCAGTAGGGCGTATATTAATGCCATTTTGCAATAGTTCGTCTGAGCTCAAATCTGGTTGAAAAAAACCATTAATGAAAACGATATGTATTTTGTCCGCTTCTACAAAGTCGTCTCTAGAGTAGATTTTTTTTACCAAACCACCAGAGTTGTGTTCGCCCGCTATTAGATAATCATTTTTCTTGAGATTATGCAGACTCGTATATTTCCAAGACTCCTCCTTAGTACTCGGATAGTCCCGCGAAGAAATTGTCTTGAGTGCGTCAGCTCTGAGTCGCTCCAGCCAGTCGCCAGTATCAGAGTTTGATCTAGGAAGCCGCTGTAAGATTGCTTGAAGCGAATTACTCATGCAGCACTCTCTTGACCATCAGTTAACCAATCGTACCCCTTACTTTCGAGAGCATGCGCTAGTTCTTTATCGCCAGTCTTGATTATTTTCCCGTTAGCTAGTACGTGGACGTAATCTGGCACAATATAGTCTAATAGGCGTTGATAATGAGTGATTACTACAAATGAACGACTTGCGTCGCGGAGTTTGTTTACACCGTCAGAGACAGCTTTTAAAGCATCTATATCGAGTCCAGAATCAGTTTCATCTAACACTGCGAGCATTGGTTCGAGAACACTCAATTGAAAAATTTCATTGCGCTTTTTCTCGCCTCCAGAGAATCCTGAATTTACTTGACGATTTAATAGACTTTCGTCAAGGCCGACTGCCTTAACTTTTGACTTGACTAGTTTTAGAAACTCTACAGACGTCAGTTCTTTTTCTCCTCGATAATTCCTGATCCCGTTTAAGGCCGCCTTCAGCATGTAAACATTATTTACGCCTGCAATTTCTATCGGATACTGAAATGCCAGAAAGACTCCTTCGCCAGCACGCTCTTCAGGCTCCAGATCAATCAGAGACTTTCCGTTGAAAACGATTTTTCCCCGAGAAACTGTATAGCCTTCACGCCCCGCTATGACATGGGAGAGGGTACTCTTGCCGGATCCGTTAGGACCCATAATAGCGTGAGTTTCTCCGGCTTTAACCGTCAGATTTATTCCTGATAAAATTTCTTTTCCATCTACATCGACGTGTAGATCGCTTATTTCAAGCATGTTTTTAGCTCCGCTGTGGATATAGTAGGTATTTAGCCGATACTGCCTTCTAGGCTTATACCAAGAAGTTTTTGTGCCTCTACGGCAAATTCCATAGGTAGTTCTTTGAACACCTCTTTACAGAATCCATTTACTATCATATTAATTGCATCTTCCTGACTTATGCCTCTACTTCGTAAGTAGAACAGTTGGTCATCACTAATCTTCGAGGTGGACGCTTCGTGTTCTATCTGCGCAGAAGGGTTTTTACATTCTATATAAGGGAAGGTGTGCGCCGCAGACTTATCTCCAAGCAATAGGGAGTCGCACTGGGTATAGTTTCGAGCATTTTCCGCACTACCACCAACTCGAACTAGTCCCCGATAAGCATTTTGACTGCGTCCCGCAGAGATTCCTTTAGAGATGATTGTAGAGTTACTTCCCTTTCCTAGATGAACCATCTTGGTCCCAGTGTCGGCCTGTTGCAAGTTATTAGTCAGGGCGACTGAATAAAACTCCCCAATTGAGTTTTCACCACGCAAAATACAGCTCGGATATTTCCAAGTAATAGCCGATCCGGTTTCGACCTGAGTCCAAGATATTTTTGACCTATCACCTCTGCAATCGCCTCTTTTGGTTACGAAATTATATATTCCCCCTTTCCCTTCTTCGTCTCCCGGGTACCAGTTTTGAACAGTAGAGTATTTAATTTCAGCATCCTTCAAAACCACTAGTTCGACGACCGCCGCATGAAGTTGATTTTCATCGCGCATCGGCGCAGTGCAACCCTCTAAATAGCTGACGTAGCTTCCTTCGTCTGCCACAATGAGGGTACGTTCAAATTGTCCGGTGTTCATTGCATTCATACGAAAGTACGTTGATAACTCCATAGGACAGCGTGTGTTTTTTGGTATATATACAAATGAGCCGTCTGAAAATACAGCTGAGTTGAGTGCGGAGTAAAAATTGTCTCTGGCGGGCACAACGGTGCCAAGATATTTTTTCACTAGTTCAGGGTGATCCTTCACTGCCTCAGAAAAAGAACAGAAAATTACCCCAACTTCTGCTAGTTTTTCGCGAAAAGTAGTGTGGACTGAAACGCTATCAAAGACTATATCTACCGCCACGCCAGCTAAAACTTTTTGTTCTTCAAGTGGGATGCCCAATTTTTCGTAAGTCTCAAGGAGTTTGGGATCAACTTCATCGAGACTTTTAGGGCGATCCTCATCGCTTTTTGGCGCTGCATAATAGGAGATCTCTTGGAAATCGATAGGCGGGTATTCTACATGTGCCCATTTTGGTTCAGTCATCTCGTTAAATTGTTTGTACGCTTTAAGCCGCCATTCAAGCAACCACTCGGGCTCTGATTTCTTTTTAGATATAAATCGAATAGTTTCTTCATTCAACCCAGGCGGAGCAAATTCTTGTTCTATATCAGTATAGAATCCGGCCTCGTAGGTCTGATTGACTAAATTGTCAATTTCTTTCGCATTAGTAGACATTTAACATCCTTAAATTTAGTTTTAACTTTTAAATGCTAAAACTTTCACCACAACCGCAAGTGGCCGAAACATTTGGGTTATTGAACCGAAAACCTTCATTAAGGCCTTCCTTAGTAAAGTCGATTTCAGTGCCTTTCAAGTACTCAAAACTTTCTTTGTCTACCAGCAAGTTAATCCCCCTAGATTCAAAGATTTTGTCATGCTCATTTCCCCCTTTTGCTATCTCGACGGTATACATGTAACCGGAGCAACCGGTAGTTTTTACACCGAGTCTTAGGCCTGTTGAATCCGCCTCGGAGGATAGGAACTCGCGTATGTGTAATGCCGCGCGTTCGGTAAGTGTGATTTCCATATCTTTAAGCCTCATCAAAATATTGACGTTTTAATCGCCGAATTAACCTGCATATGTATCGGTGTCAGACTAGTCAGCGGAGCTTTAGCGCCAGAATTTTTACTTTCCTTATCCGTTAGTTGTTGTAGAGTTACGCTACTCAGGAAGGTTTGGATTTGCAAACTTAGTTCTTGCCATAAATCATGCGTCAGACAGGGATGTTCCCCTCGACAGTTTTTTTGACCCCCGCATTGGGTTGCATCTACAGGCTCATTAACGGCCGAAATAACGTCTCCTACTGATATCAATTTAGCAGATCGACCCAGCTTATACCCACCCCCCGGGCCGCGTGTCCCGTCTACTAGCCCTCGTTTTCTTAACTTTGAAAATAGTTGCTCCAAATAAGACTGAGAGATACCCTGCCGGTCGGCTATTTCTGAAAGTGCTACGGGACTTTTTTCAATGTTAAGCGCCAAGTCGAGCATGGCGGTAACAGCATATCTGCCACGGGTTGTAAGTCTCATCCGCTATCCTCTTGTTTATCGATTAATTTTCTAATTTGTTATTTTCTTATAACCAAGTATTTTAGTCAAGAATAGAGATTTTGTTCGTATTGCCGATTTGAGGTTTGTGCTAGGTCGTTAATTTAAGCCGCTAAAAGTAATGTGAAAATTTCAGGGATCGATATTCTGCTTTTTTAAGACAGTGATTTCCTTTTCCAACTCTTGAATTCTATCTGTTAATTTTTCCAGAGTTTCGGAAATTGGGTCGGCTGAATCAGAAACTACGCCGTACGCTTCAAATTTTTCTCCAGATTTATCCTCCCGGAGTCTTCCAGGAACTCCGACAATAGTCTCACTTTTCCCAACGTCTCTTATCACCACAGCATTAGAGCCTATTCTCGCATCGGCTTCGATAGTTACAGGACCTAAGACCTTTGCCCCAGCCCCAATGATAATATTATTTTTTAAGGTAGGGTGTCTTTTGCCTTTTTGCCAGCTTGTCCCCCCCAAGGTCACCCCGTGATATAGCGTACAGTTATCTCCTATTTCAGCAGTCTCTCCGATTACCACCCCCATACCGTGGTCTATGAAGAATTTCCGCCCGATTTTTGCTCCTGGGTGTATTTCTACCCCACTAATTATTCTACCGACGTGAGATATTATTCTGGCTATCCATTTCAAGCCAAGATTCCAAAACAGATGACTGATCCTATAAAAAACTAGTGCATGTACTCCGGGGTAGCAAGTTAGAACCTCTAAAGTGTGTCTAGCTGCTGGATCTCGTTCGAACACGCATCGGATATCTTCGGTTAGACGCTTAATCATAATGAAATGATTCCATGTTTAATATCTATTACGATCTTACCTTATTTCCCAACCGCAAGTTAAATTAGACTTCTTTTTCGTAGTTTAAGGGTAAATATTTAAGTTCTGGCTAAAAAAAGAGAATATTTTATAAATGGATTGCACTAGTTGATGAAATACTTGTAAGTTATTTTTGTTTTGCGGTAATTCTTCTGGTGCCGCGAGCGAGTCATTTCTTGAAACTAACTGTAATCGACTCGTAAGATGATATTTGTGGTTTAACGGATGATATAATTCGAACTAGCGGAGGATTTGATGAGAGCAGGAAATGAGATCTTCGAACATCATTTAGAAGTTTTTGGGGCGGGCGATATAGAAGGTATTTTGAAAGATTACGACGAGGCTTCGATTATGGTTTATGGCAATAAAACGTGGTTCGGGCTGGCGGGGGCAAAAGATTTTTTTACTATGTGGTTGGATGATTTAATTCCAGCTGGTAGCGATTTTAACGTGATTGACCAGGTTTCTTTGGAAAATATCCTTTATATTACTTGGACTGCTAATTCTAGGAATTACATTTTTGATTATGGGACTAATACTTTCATTTTTAAGAACGATAAGATTTGGAGACAGACCGTCGCTACCTTTCTCAGGGTGAAGATTTAGATTGCTTCAGCTTGACTAAAGTGCTTCTATTTGCTTCCTCAGTTTTGCTACCGCATCTTTAGCTTTATCTAGTCTGAGTTGCATTTGTTGGACGACTTCTTTGGGAGCTTTCTCAACGAAATTTTTATTTTTTAACTTCCCAGCTGCCACATCGGTCTCGGCGATGGCCTTCGATAGTTCTTTCGAAAGACGTTCGCTCTCTGCGGCCTTATCGATAAGTCCCTCAAATGGAATACATATAGTCAAATTTCCAGCGAGTGAAGTAGCGACTTCGCTGTTAGGATAGTCATCAAAACTAAGTTCGCTGGTCCGCGCCAGCTGTATGATGATTTTAGCGTGCGCGGAGATTAGTTTTTTATCTTCTTCTGTTGCGTCTCTAATATAGATAGGTAGGGCTTTTTTGGGTTCAATATCATATTTGGCGCGGATGCGTCGTATTCCAAGAATTATTCCTCTAAGTGTCTCGAAGTTGTTTTCATTAGACGCGACTGACTTTGTGTCGCCCTCAACAGGATAATTTTGTATCATTAACGAACCTGCGTTCTGGTTATTTGGGATTTTTTGCCATATTTCTTCTGTAATGAACGGCATGAAAGGATGTAGTGCTCGTAAAAAGTTGTCGAGTAAAGACATTAATATGTAGCAGACACTGTCTTTTTCAGCTTGAGAAGCATCCTTAGAATAGAGGGTTACTTTGGCAACTTCAATATACCAATCGCAATAGTCATCCCAAACAAACTCATAAAGAGCTTGAGCCGCTCGGTCGAAACGATAACCCTTAAAGCCTTTTCGTACTTTGGCGATGGCGTCATTGAAGCGCGCGCAGATCCATTCCTCTGGTAAGCCTTTATCAAGCTTTTGATCGGAGGTATTAGATTGATTCGATTCTACAGCTGCAAAAACAAATCTAGCGGCGTTCCAAATTTTATTACAAAAATTTCTGTAACCATTTATACGTCCTAAGTCGAATCGAATATCCCTACCTTGTGTGGCCATAACAGCAAAGGTAAAACGCAAGGCGTCAGTTCCATAGCTTGGGATGCCTTTTGGAAACTCTTTCCTAGTTTCTTGCTCTATCCTTTCCGCATCCTCTGGGCGCAACAGTCCCATTTTTCTTTTTTGGACCAGTGATTCAATATCTATCCCGTCTATTAGATCAATAGGGTCGATTATATTCCCTTTAGACTTGGACATTTTATTGCCCTTACCATCGCGGACTAACCCATGTATATAGACTTCTCTAAACGGCACGTCACCTGTGAATTTGATGCCCATCATAATCATCCGAGCGACCCAGAAAAAAATTATATCGAATCCAGTGACCAGCGCATTTGTAGGGTAAAACGATTTAAGCTCTTTAGTTTTTTCAGGCCATCCTAGTGTGGAGAATGGCCAAAGTGCGGATGAAAACCAAGTATCTAAAACATCGGGGTCTTGTGTCAGCTTAGTATCGGGTGAGATTCCAGCGCTTTTGAGTGCGTCTGCTTCATCATAACCTACGAAGATATTCCCCTCATCGTCATACCACGCGGGTATTCGATGCCCCCACCATAATTGTCTGGAGATACACCAGTCCTCTATATTATTCATCCACTCAAAATACGTTTTAGACCAGTTTTCTGGAATAAACTTAACGCTCCCATCTTTAACTGCCTCGATCGCAGGTATGGCCAGCTCTTCGGCCTTAACAAACCATTGATCAGTAAGATATGGCTCTATTACACTCTGAGTTCGATCTCCTCTGGGTACCATAAGAGTATGATTCTCAATCTTTTCCATTAGATTGAGTTTTTTTAGTTCTTGAATTACTGCATCCCGGGCTTCAAATCTGTCCAATTCTTGGAAACGCTCAGGTACATTTTCGTTGAGTGAAGCATCCTCGGAGAAAATATTAATTACTTGGAGATCATGACGTTGCCCTACTTGGTAATCATTAAAATCATGCGCAGGAGTTATTTTTACGCAACCAGAGCCAAACTCCTGATCTACATAATCGTCAGCAATGATTGGTATCAGTCTATCTGAAAGAGGAAGAACTATTTTCTGACCAATTAGGTGCTTATATCTTTCATCCTTAGGGTGTACCGCTACCGCGGAATCTCCAAGCATGGTTTCTGGCCTCGTAGTCGCAACAATTAAATGATCTTTGCTATTCTCAAGAGGGTACCGTAAATGCCATAAGTGGCCGTTTTCTTGCTCGGAAATTACCTCTAAGTCTGAAATAGCGGTTTTTAGGACGGGGTCCCAATTTACTAGTCTTTTACCCCTGTAGATCAGGCCCTCTCGGAACAGTTGCACAAAAACTTCCGTCACACTCGCTGAAAGTTGATCGTCTAAAGTGAATCTTTCGCGACTCCAATCCATTGAAGAGCCCATTCGCCTTAGTTGCTGCGAAATTGTGCCCCCCCGATTCGGCTTTCCAGTCCCATGCTGCCTGCATAAAGGCATCGCGCCCCATATCATGCCGAGATTTACCGTTTAATTCTAATTGCCGCTCAACAACAATTTGAGTGGCAATTCCAGCGTGATCGCAGCCACATTGCCAAAGTACGTTATGGTCGTTCATTCGATTAAAACGAACAAGACTATCCATTAATGTGTCCTGAAATGCGTGCCCCATATGCAGACTACCAGTTACATTTGGGGGCGGTAGCATAATACAATAGGGGTTTTTCTGTGGGCTACTTGGCTTGAAGTACCCCGAGCCTTCCCAAGACACATATAGTCGTTGTTCGATTTCCTTTGGGTTGTAGCTCTTCTCCATATGTTTTCTGGCGCTTTTTTGGGTATTTTATTAAGAGTTTATTATCATTCGTTTTTTTGAACAGTGCGTTTGAAGCGCCAATGCTCGGGATTAACGCGTCAATTATATCAAGAGAGACTGATTTTGTGCGTAAAAATCGGAAAACCCCTATCTTTATAATATTTGTACCTTGTGCGGGCGGAGTCGCGGCTGACCTCGTCGTAGCCAGTTGGCTCGATAACCCGCTGAAATTTACTTACTGTAGTGGGTACGTCCCCTCCTAGGTTGACCAGTAGATCAGATTTGATTGTCTCGGGTAATTTGTCACCAATAATAATAGGTGCGCTGAGATTCTCGCCCTCGCGCTTATGAGGGACAAAACTTTCAGGTGAAAACTCCCATAAGAGAACATCCATTTCTTCTACAGACTTCTTGCTCGCGCATCTGATAAACACCTTATGATTTTTCTTCCAAGCTTTTTCAGTAACGCGACACATTAATATATTTTGAGCGAGTTGACTTAGACTATCGTGTATATAGAAATCAACTCTAGTCATATTTTTCAATCGTCGCTTGAGAGCATATATATTGGGATAAAAGGGCTACTGGTCTACCCGTAGCTCCCTTATTAGCACCAGAGTTCCATGCGGTTCCAGCAATATCTAAGTGCGCCCATCGCTGGTTTTCTACGAAGCGCGAAAGGAAGCAAGCGGCAGTTATAGTTCCCGCGCTTCGACCGCCGACGTTCGCCATGTCTGCAAACGGGCTTTCAATTTGTTTCTGGTAGTCAGCCCATAGCGGTAACCGCCAAACGCGATCGTGGGCCGTCTCACCGGCTTCGATGAGATTTAAAGATAGTTGGTCATCATTTGATAAGAGTCCTGTTGCGTGTGCACCTAAGGCTACGACACAGGCTCCGGTCAGTGTAGCTATGTCTATTATTACATCAGGATTAAATTGTGCAGCATAGGTCAAAGTATCACATAGAATAAGTCTTCCTTCTGCATCCGTATTGAGGATTTCTATAGTTTGACCAGACATGCTTTTGACAATGTCACCAGGTTTACTAGCATTTCCGTCCGGTAAGTTTTCAGTGGCTGGAATAAGTCCGACAACGTCCACTGCCGGCTGCATTTTGGCAACAGTTAGCATAGTTCCTAATACCGATGCTGCGCCACCCATGTCATATTTCATTTCATCCATTGCAGCGCCTGGCTTTAGCGATATTCCCCCAGAGTCAAATGTAACCCCCTTCCCAACGAGGACTATAGGCTTTTGCCCCTCAACTTGACTTTGGCTGTACTTGAGTTCGATTAGTTTAGCGGGTTGTCGCGAGCCCTTAGATACAGAAAGAAATGATCCCATTCCCATCTTCTCCATATCTATTTCTTCCATAATCTTACATTGTAAGGTCGGGTATTCTGCTGCTAAGTTTGCGGCGGTTTCAGCAAGATGAGTCGGTGTGCAAACATTTCCCGGTCGGTTGGCTAGATCTTTAGCTAGTGAGATACCAGCCAAGAGTGACTTCGCATCAGCTATAGATTTTTTTGTATTAGTTACAATTGTTTTATCAAGAGAAACAAAGGCTAGTCTCGATAGTCGTTTTTTGCTCTTATTTCTTGTTTTTAACTCATCAAACGCATAAAGTTCGGCATCTAAAATTCTAGCGTGTTGTTTTATTTTCCAGTCATTATCTTTGTCAAGAACCGTCACGTGATCTAGAGTGCTGCTGACTGTGGTTACAGGAAGTTTACCCAGTTCTTTTGCTACAGTTTCTAATATTTTTCTGTAATCTGCTTCGACTACCCCCTTTTCTGAGCCTCCATTAACGAGCATTAAGCGGTCGGCTTTTACGCCCGGACAGTTATTAATTAGAACGTTAGCCCCGATTTTTTTCTTAATATCATCCAAGACGACGATTTTACTAATCATACCCCTTGTTTTTTTGTCGAGGATCTCTGCTATAGATCCCATCGATTTGCCTTTGAGCACCGGTATTACAAGGCAAGGTGTTTTGATTTCGTGAAGATTTGCAGTTTGTAACGATATTTCCATTGTGATTCTCATTTAAAAGAGTTTTGACGAAATGCAGTATGCTGTAAAAGCGCCGCACAATTCGCGGCGCGCAATTGCCTGTTAGTGTATCCTTCGTTATAAATTAAGGCAAAGTGCCAAGACGATGTATTCTGTCAAATGTAGGTTACGGAATGAAAATATTAGAAAAATATATCGCACAGTCAGTGATTTTAAGTTCATTAGTAATTTTAGCCTGTTTGATAGGTATTTTTTCATTTTTTTCATTCATCGAAAATTTGTCCGAGGATAATTCTGTGAGTGGGCTTATGGCGTTTTTAGAGACCACATTGGAGCTACCAGGATTGGTATTCGATTTAATGCCGGTTGCTGCTCTTATTGGAGCTTTATTGGCTCTAGGCGGTCTAACCGAGAACCATGAACTTGTCGTAATAAGAATGGCCGGAGGTGCGAAAAGTTATATTTTCAAGACTGTACTAAAAAGTGCTTCTGTACTCGTTATCATTGCGCTAATTGTCGGAGAGCTTCTAGCCCCTGTGTGTCAAAATATATCCTCTCAAATGAATTCGCGATCTTCCGATTCCGTAATTCAAAATCAACGAATTTGGACCAAAGAAGGTCAGACTTTTGTCAGTATTGGTAGTTTGCCGTCTGATTGCCATTTAAATAATATAAAACTTCATAAGTTTTCTGATCGAGGGGTTTTAGAGGAGTCAACGTCGGCAAAAAATGGTTATTGTATAAAAAATGGCTGGGAATTAAATGACGTAGAAACTACTTTTTTCGATGGCGACGCCAGTCGAGTGGAACGTGCTGAAGTACTAGTTTGGGCAACCGAGATTGATCCAAATCTATTTGGGATGTTGGGTTTAGACCCAGAAAAATTAGGACTAGCCGATCTTTGGGTTTACGTTAATTATGCGAAACAGAATGCTCAAAATTCACAAAAGTGGGCCCAAGCATTTTGGGCGCGATTAGTGCATCCTTTCACGATATATTTTATGGTTTTCTTGGCTTTCCCTATAATATTAATGAGTTCCCGCAGCAACCCGTTAGGCCGAGTTGTATTTGTAGGGGTTTGCCTCGGCTTAGGTTTTTACGTCGTTAATGAACTGTCGTCTAGTTTCGGCATTGCGTTTAATCTGGATCCTATTTTTACTTCTTTAAGCCCTAGTGCCCTTTTACTGATTATTGGAGCGTGGTTAAATTATCGTACGCGTTAGAGCCTAAATTTTGCGGATGTAAGTTTTAGACAGAATGTCGTGCCAAGTAAGTTTGTCAGCTCTCCAAAGGGCGGGCGCGTATCCGACACCTGCTGTCCCTGCCGAGATTGCGGCTGCAAAAAATCGAATTAATGAATCAGTTATTGTTAGTGAGGTTCCATCGAATTTTCTAATCTCTAATTTCCAAACTTGCATGCCGAGAGTTTTTCCTTTTTTCCAGCATAAGGCGAAATAAAAAAATATAATTACTAAGATATATATGAGGAACAATAGGTTGCCAGGTGCAATAGCATCGCCCGAAAATAATACGGGAATAAAACAGGCAAAAAACACTATTGCGATCACTGCTATCGCGTCATAAACTAGACTGCCTAAACGCGCACCTAGTGAAGCTGATGATGTTGTAGGTTCCGAGTTTTTCACTGATTGCATTTATGGTTAATTTAGAGGGCCGCGTGTATGTAAATTTTATGGCGCTCCCTAGGGGGATCGAACCCCTGTTTTCGCCGTGAGAGGGCGACGTCCTGACCGCTAGACGAAGGGAGCCGGTACTTTTTTAAAGTGTTACCATAACATTATTTTTGGCAGCAAATGGAATTTTTTAAAATTTTTAAGAGCACGAATGAATAGTTCTCTGCACGTCTCCGACGGCTTGAAGCAGCCTATTGTTTACTCTAGAAAAGATCATATCATTTCGCGCAAACAGATTTCTAATGCCGCTTTGAGGGTCCTTTATGGTCTTAATGACAATGGGTATCGAGCTTGCTTAGTCGGGGGTGGGGTGCGAGACTTGCTATTAGGCCGAGCTCCCAAGGATTTCGACATTGCGACCGATGCTCGTCCTGAAAAAATTCGAGAAATTTTCAAAAATAGTAGGTTAATTGGGCGACGCTTTAGGCTGGCGCATGTAAGATTTGGTCGCGAACTCATTGAAGTCGCCACTTTTAGATCTAGCCACGAGATTTCGAGTCCTGATGCAGGCATTTCTCAACAGGGACAAATTTTAAGAGATAATGTTTACGGGACCTTGGAGGAGGACGTCTGGAGGAGAGATTTTACAATAAACGCGCTCTATTATGATATCCGCGATTTTTCGGTAATTGATTACGTTGGGGGGGTAGGAGATCTGCGACAAGGGGTGATTAAGTTAATAGGCAAACCCGTTGTCCGTTACCGTGAGGATCCTGTTAGAATGCTCCGAGCAATTCGCTTTGCCGCCAAGTTGGGTTTTAATATTACTCGGTCGACTATGTCTCCTATACCTTCCTTGATTCACTTGCTCAATGAAATTTCCCCAGCACGTTTATTTGATGAGACTATGAAGTTATTTAACGCAGGCCATGCACTTGCGGTTTACGAGAGACTATTTGAGGTTGGTCTTTTTACGCTTTTATATCCAAGTACGGGCAGAATCCAGAATTCAGAGCTGGATTATCATAATAAATTTGTGAGAAAAGCATTGCTTAATACAGATCACAGAATTTTACACGATAAGAGCGTCAATCCGGCTTTTCTAATCTCAGTATTTCTTTGGTATCCCATGAAAACAATTTATTCAGCCGAGATTCATCGTGGTAAGAATCGAAAGGATGCGCTGAGAATTGCCTCTGAAAAGATACTGCGTGAGCAAGCGAGGGTCCTCGCGATCCCTAGACGGTTTACGCAAACTGTTCGTGATATCTGGGAGTTGCAGGCTCGGTTTTCGAACCGCAGCCCAAAGAGAGCTGCAAGATTGCTAGAAGTACCCAAGTTCCGGGCGGCGTATGACTTTTTAGCCCTGCGCGCTGGTGACGATAGAGCCTCGTTGAAATTGGTAGATTGGTGGACTCGGTTTCAATCAGCTGATTCCGAGGAGAGAAAGCGGTTACTTCAAGAAGTAAAACATACCGAGATGCGTCGGAAAAAATAAAGTATGAGGAACCTTTTTTGAGCTCTGTAGTTTCCGTCTTTGTAGGCCTTGGTAGCAATTTAGATAATCCCGTTCGTCAAATTCGGCTAGCATTATCTAATTTAGCTCAGATCAGGAGCTCTTCTCTGGATAAATGCTCTAGTCTTTTTAAAGGGCCCGCAATGGGCGGCGAAAAAAATCAAGCAGACTATATCAATGCTGTAGCGATGATGACTACTACATTACCCCCGTTAGATTTACTTGGGGCTTTACAGGAGAAGGAGACTCTTCAGGGTCGAATTCATGGTAAGCGTTGGGGACCCAGAATTATAGATTTAGATTTGCTTATTTATGGTACGCAGACTATCCATGAAAAGAATCTGTCCGTACCGCACATTGGGGTTGCTGAGCGGGCCTTTGTACTTTTACCCCTTTGTGAGCTCAACCCTCAGCTGGTCGTGCCAAATTTGGGTAAGGTAAGTGAACTTGTGAAATTAGTTGACTGCAGGCAGTTGGTTCGTCTTGAATCTGGGATAATAGGGGAAGAGTTCTGAAAGTAGTGCTTATTTCCTAGATTAAGACAACACGGATATACGCTATAATATAAAAATGGAAACAATATTTGATCTTAAAGGGTTGCGCGACGCTGTCTCTGGCTGGAGGAATGAGTGTAACTCGATTGCATTAGTGCCTACGATGGGTAATTTACATCTTGGACATTTGTCCTTGATTGAAGGTGCGAATAATCGAGCAGATCGTACCGCAGTAAGCATCTTTGTTAATCCTATACAGTTTGGTCAGGGGGAAGATTACGAGCTTTATCCTAGCACTTTGGAGCAAGATTTAGATATTTTACGCGATGCTAACGTGGACCTCGTTTTTGCCCCTAATTTAGAAGAGTTGTATCCCGCTGGAATAGAAGCGGATACTAGGATAACCGTTCCGGATATTTCTGACATTCTCTGTGGTGAATTTAGGCCGGGACATTTTTCGGGAGTCGCTACGGTTGTAATGAAACTATTTCTGAATGTTCAACCTGACTACGCATTTTTTGGCGAAAAGGATTATCAACAGACTTTAGTAATAAAAAGGATGGTTTCGGATCTTCTCTTGCCGGTTGAGATACTTACTTTACCTATCGTCAGAGAAAAAAACGGTCTTGCTATGAGCTCTAGGAACGGATATTTAAATGAACCTCAGAAGCAGCTTTCGTCGGAGATTTATAAAGCATTAGAAAAAGCAGCTACAATGATGAAAGTTGGACCGAGCTCATTCGAAGAGATAGAAAAAAACTCTGCGGACTTGCTAGAAGAATTAGGCTTTAAAGTGGAATATTTTTCTATACGCCGGAGGCGGGACTTAAAGCTGGCTGCTGACGCTGTCGATAAAAGTCTTATCATATTAGTTGCGGCGTGGATTGGTGATACACGACTGATAGACAACTTGCAGGTAGATCTTTGACGTGAATAGTTTATTTTGGTGTCAATGTCTGTATATGTTGGCTCCTAATTTTAGGAGACAAATATGACCAAGAAGCTCTACATAAAGACATTTGGCTGTCAAATGAACGAGTATGATTCTGGAAAGATGGTTGATGTGCTGACTGATTCTTCTGACTATGAACTGGTTAATTCTCCTGAGGAAGCTGATTTACTGCTGATGAATACGTGCTCAGTGCGTGACAAGGCCCAGGAAAAGTTATTTTCTGAATTAGGACGATGGCATCCGTTTAAACAGCGTAATCCGGATGTCGTTATCGGGGTGGGGGGGTGCGTTGCAAGTCAAGAGGGTGAGCAGATCTGGGACAGAGCTCCTTATGTCGATGTGGTCTTCGGACCTCAAACACTGCATCGGTTGCCTAGTTTAATTAGAGCTGCACACGATGAAAAGAAGCCAGTAATTGATATCAGTTTCCCAGAAATAGAAAAGTTCGATCATCTGCCTCAGTCAAAATTAGAGGGGCCTAGCGCCTTTGTTTCTATAATGGAGGGTTGCAGCAAATACTGTAGTTTTTGTGTGGTGCCGTATACTCGCGGAGAAGAATTTAGCAGACCATTTGACGACGTGATAGCAGAAATATATAACCTAGCACAAAATAATGTTCGTGAGGTGGTCTTGCTAGGCCAAAATGTTAATGCGTATCGCGGCTTAACTCACGAGGGCAAAATAGTCGACTTGGCGTCGCTCATTAGGATGGTCGCCACGATCGATGGAATCGATAGGATACGATTCACTACATCTCATCCTTTAGAATTTAGTGATAGATTGATAGAAGTATACGGAGATACTCCCCAGTTAGTAAATCAGCTTCATTTGCCGGTTCAAAGCGGGTCTGACCGCATACTCTCTAAAATGAAGAGGGGATATCTGGCGCTAGAATATAAAGCAATCATCAACAAGCTAAAAAAAGTACGTAGTGATATATCGATATCATCTGATTTTATTATAGGTTTCCCGGGAGAAACAGATGAAGATTTTGATGCTACGATGCGTCTTATCGATGATGTGCAATTTGATCAGTCATTTAGTTTTATTTATAGCCCGCGACCGGGAACACCTGCCGCGAGTCTGGTTGATGACGTGAGTATGATAGAGAAAAAACATCGATTAGCTATTTTACAAAGGCGCATACATGAGTTAACCGAGCTCAGAAGTAAAGCTATGGTGGGACAGAAGTATAAAATTTTAGTTAGCGGGTATTCTAAAAAGAGGCAGTCGGATTTATCTGGTAGAACAGAGAATCAAAGAGTTGTAAATTTTCCCGCAAGTCCAGATTTAATAGGTGATTTTGTTGAAGTGTTAATAACCGAGGCTTTGCCTAATTCACTCAGGGGCGAGTTGATAGCTTAAGGAGCTAACGAAAGCGTATGCGAGAGGAGATAAAGTTTGAGCCCCCCAACAATAATAGATTAGCAAACTTGTGCGGACAATTTGACGAAAATATAAAACTACTGGAGAAGCAGATTGGCGTAGAGGTGAAGAATCGAGGCAACTCCTTTGTTGTGCGAGGCCATGATCAATCGGTCCAGTGTGCCACACGAGTGATAAATAGTTTATATGCGATCACTGATGCTGGGCCGGTCTCTGCTAGTGATGTACATTTGGAAATCGGTAACGCGCGGGCTACGAGTAAGACATATGGGAGAAAGCAACTGATAAGAGCAGGACGACTACACATAAAACCTAGAGGAGAAAATCAGGATCGTTATGTGAAAGCGATAAGGGAGAACGAGATAAGCTTTGGAGTCGGACCTGCAGGGACAGGTAAAACGTATCTTGCTGTGGCTGCTGCGGTCGAAGCTCTAGAAGACGATAAAGTGAGTCGGATTTGTTTAGTAAGGCCTGCGGTAGAAGCTGGCGAAAGTTTGGGGTTTTTGCCTGGCGATATGGCCCAGAAAGTTGATCCGTATCTAAGACCTCTTTATGACGCACTTTATGAGATGCTTGGGATAGAGAAGGTAATGAATTTGATAGAGCGGAATATTATTGAGATCGCTCCCTTGGCGTTCATGCGAGGGCGCACTTTAAACGATTCCTTTGTAATTCTTGATGAGGCGCAAAATACCACGAAAGAGCAGATGAAAATGTTCTTAACTAGGCTAGGTTTTGGCTCACGTGCGGTGGTTACTGGTGATATTACTCAAATCGATTTGCCTAGCGGCAAAGTTTCGGGTCTCAAGGACGCTCTCAAGGTTCTTCGTCAAGTAGACGGGATAAATTTCACAGTTTTTGAATCTAAAGATGTTGTTAGGCATGCGTTAGTAGCGTCTATATTGGATGCATATGCAGTATCCAAGAACATTGATGCTGTGGGCTCATGATTAGAGTTGAGTCGTCTAGTTGAACTCTCAAAATAGCAAAGTTAATATTGATCTCCAGATTGAAGTGACTACTATCGCTGTCCCTGATAAGAAGTTTTTTCAAAACGTAGCCGAAGAGACTTTGATGGAGTTTAAGAGGAACTTTGATTTGTTAATGCGGCTGGTAGAGGTCTCAGAATCTCGATTTCTAAATAATCGTTATCGACGAAGTGATCGGCCGACTAACGTCTTGTCCTTTAGGTCGTCTGGCATAGAGGAATTTCTCCCCAATTATCTTGGCGATATAGTTATGTGTCCTAGTGTTATAAAGGACGAGGCTGGTGAGCAAAAAAAGTCTTTAGACGCACATTGGGCGCACATGATCGTACATGGTATTTTGCATCTAGTAGGATTTGACCATGCAACAGAGCAAGAAGCCTTAATTATGGAAGAAAAAGAGAGACGGGTATTATCAGGGCTGCGAATCCCTGATCCTTATCTTTAGGGTGATTACTAGCAGAATACTAGTGGATCTGGTGAATTGTGCTAGATTACGTTAGGGAGTTTAATTTAACTTGATGAAAAAAATAAATTTGTCCAAAGTTACACAAAACCTTAAGTCCATCATGCGACTGGTACCAAGCTATCTCAAGATGGAGAAACCTCCCAAGGAACTCCTAGTCGAAAGTCTACGTGAAGCAGAGTCGAATAGCATAATAGAGCCTGATACTGTAGCCATGATGGAAGGAGCCTTGTTAGTTTCTGATTTGCAGGTAAGGGACATTATGATTCCGAGATCTGAAATAGTTTTTATTGAGGAAGATTCTAAACCAAGTAAAATTTTGTCAAAAATAATCGAAAGTGGACATTCTCGATTCCCAGTCTTTGACGAACAGCACGAACGAATCATCGGAATACTGTTAGCCAAGGATTTACTATCACTAGCTATAGACAATGCTGATGATTTTGCGATACGCGAAATTATTCGTCCCGCAGCGTTTATTCCCGAGAGCAAAAGATTAAATGTTTTGTTGAGAGAGTTTCGTTCTGGGAGAAATCATCTTGCGGTGGTTGTAGATGAATATACTAGTATTTCGGGCTTAGTGACTATAGAGGATGTCATTGAGCAGATCGTCGGAGAGATAGATGATGAGCACGACCTTTTGGAGGAGGATAACATTAGGAAGCATCGTCATAACCGCTACAGTGTTAAGGCTCGAACTGGGTTGGATGAGTTTAACGAACATTTTGGGACAGACTGGAAGTCTGATGATTATGAGACTATTGGTGGTTTAGTTATAAGTCAGTTGGGCCATTTGCCAAGACAGGGTGAAGAGCTGGAGTATATGGAATACAGCTTCCGTGTTTTGCGGGCAGATAGACGAAGGGTTAGATTGGTACGAGTTATTCCCGCGGGTGTAACTTTGTCGAATGAAGTATCAGATACTTTATAACTAGGTTAATCATTCTTAACCGATAGAAATATGTTTAGACTACTTGCCTCTTTTTTTCTAGGGTCTTTGGCAGTTTTAGGTTTCGCGCCGTTTGACTGGTGGCCGATAGTATTTTTTTCACTTGTGGGATTTCTGTTACTAATATTATCAAGTTTTCACAAAAACATATTCTTATTGGGATTGTTCTATGGATTAGGGTATTTTGGTTTTGGCGTAGGATGGATCCAAGTGAGTATCCATCAGTTTGGTATTTCTAGTTATTTTTTTTCTTACGGCGCGACTACTCTTTTGGTTATATTTTTATCCTCCTATATCGGCTTGTTTGCGGTTCTGCTTCGATTGCTCGCGAATAATGGTTTCCATATAGCGATAGCTAGCTCAGTTTTATGGTTAGCGATGGAATATTTTAGGGGATATCTATTTACTGGCTTTCCATGGCTATCGTTGGGTTATAGCCAGATAGATGGACCTCTTGGTGGCTATATCCCGATAATCGGTAGTATGGGATGTTCGTTTTTGGTTGTGTTAGTGAGTTGTTTAGTTGTTACGTGTGCAAGGGAAGGGAGATTGCCGTCTATTTATCGTTTGTGTGTGCTGGCTGGTATTTTTTGTTTAGGAATATTGCTACGTTTCCATGATATTACGGAGTCTCGCGGTTCTTCTTTGGATGTAACTCTCGTCCAAGGAGCCATCCCTCAAGAAATTAAGTGGCATCCCAATATTCGACAGCCTTCGATTGATAGGTATAAAAGCATAAGCGCTGACCATTGGGATTCTGATATTATAATCTGGCCAGAAACTGCTATTCCTGCTTTTCGAAATGAGGTTAGAGAAGAATTGAGGGAGCTTAGTAGTCTTGCTTCTGAGACTGATACAAACTTTCTTTTAGGAATACCTAGGATTAGTGCTGAAAGTGGACTGAAATATAACAGTATTGTTTCGGTCGGGGATGGTGAACAAGTTTATGACAAGCGCCATTTAGTACCATTTGGTGAGTACTTACCTGCGGTGCCTTACCTGAGCCGGTTACTCGATTATCTAGATATCCCGATGTCCGATTTTAGTAGTGGCAGTCCTTCCCAAGCTTTACTTGAGTTCCCCACTTACAAGATTGGCGTATCAATTTGTTATGAATCGGTTTTTCCTGCACTTATTAACCAAAATGCCTCTGAAAGTAATTTCTTAGTAAACTTGAGTAACGATGCGTGGTTTGGAGATAGTTTGGGTCCACATCAGCATTTACAGATTGCACGGACGCGTGCGCTAGAAACTGGTAGGTATTTAGTTCGTGCCACCAACAACGGATTGACTGCAATAATTAACCATAAGGGTAACGTGTTAGAGCAAGCCACTCAGTTTGTTCCGACCTATTTACGAGGACACGTGCAGCCTAAGACTGGATCAACCCTGTATGTCCGTTTTGGTGATCGTCCGTTGATTTGTTTGGCAGCGTTTTTATTTGTTATTAACTTCTTTTTCAGATCTTATTTAGGGTCTTACCGCTCGCGAAGTCACCCATAGAACTAATGCCAATCCTGCCAGCGCCCATAAAAGAGTATAAAACGTAGTGAGGTACAATTCGGGCATATAAGGGGTAGTATTTACGAGTTTCATCATACCTTCAGATTCAAAGTATTCTCGATTTTGGAATGGCCAAATTTTATAGAGTGACGCGGTTAAAAAACCACACATGACGAGTCTAAATGAAAGAAGATGCTGATTAATTATCCACGAGAGTACCCTAGACATTGTAATGAGTCCTGTAACAGCGCCCATAGAAAATGGTATCAGCAAGTGTAAGTCAAAAGAACCCAGTGCATTTAGTATCGTAGTGTATTTTCCGATTATTAAAAGAACAAGAGACCCAGAAACTCCTGGCAGAACCATCGCGCTAGTGGCAAGTACTCCAGCCAGAAAGAGAGTGGCGCTAGTATCAGGTAAGTTGGTCGGAGCAACCGTTAAAACAAGCATACCAAACGAAAGACCGCCAAATACTAAGCTTGCTCGATAAACTACAGAAACATCTTTTGTATCTTTCAATAACACAATCGCAGACCCGAGGACTAAACCTGAGAACAATGAGTAGATAACTTCGGGATTCGTTATAAGTAGGCTAGGTAAAGAAATTACTTTAGTAAAAAAAATAACGGCACATGTAATACCAAAAAGTAAAGGTATAAGAAAGCTAAAATGTGGTCTACTCAGGATTTCTTTGAGATTCAAGCTTAGGCACGACTTTAACCAACTCAGGTCAAATGATTTAATTGCCTCGATAAATTGTTTATATATGCCAAGAACAAGTGCCATAGTCCCGCCAGATACGCCAGGGACTATGTCTGCAGTTCCCATGCAAAATCCCTTTAGGCTGGTAATGAAGTATCTAGATAGAGGATTGAGCATGTAATTGTTGACTGTAGGAGTGAACAAAGTCGACTAGATACTTGACGTTTTCTGGGGGCACATCTGGTGTGATCCCATGGCCTAGGTTAAAAATATGGCCATTCCCAATCCCATAAGAGTCTAAAATGTTTTTGGCCTCTTTTTCGATTATAGCTTTTGTGGTTAACATTATCGTTGGGTCTAAGTTTCCTTGGAGTGCAACTTTATGCCCTATTATCTGTTTTGCGACCTTTATATCAGTCATCCAATCCAACCCTATACCAGTGCTACCTATACGTGAAATTTTTTCCAACCACATCCCCCCGCCCTTGGTAAAGACTATGGTTGGGATTCCCAGTGGCTCGAGAGAGAGTAAAATCTTTTCCATATAATTTAATGATAAGCTTACATAATCAGACTGCGATAATAATCCCCCCCACGTATCAAACAACATGACAGCGTCTGCACCCGCCTGAATTTGCATTTTTAGGTAAGAAGTCACGGCGACGGTCAGCTTTTGAAGAAGCAAATGCATTGAATCAGGGTCGTTATACGACAGTTTTTTTACTTTAGCGAAGTCACGGCTACTTCCACCTTCCACCATATATGCCGCTAAGGTCCATGGGCTGCCGGCGAACCCTATCAAGGGTGTGTCATTTAACTCTTTTTTTACTAACTTTATTGCTTTAGCCACATAACCTAGGTCGTCACTGGGATCAACAATATCAAGTTGTTTAATTTGGTGTGTATTTTTGATTGGATTGTTAAATACGGGGCCAACATTTTCAACCAGAGAAAGTTCCAGGCCCATAGCGTCTGGGATTGTGAGGATATCAGAAAAAATAATAGCTGCGTCTAGGTCATAGCGCCTTAAGGGCTGTAATGTTACCTCGCACGCCAGTTCGGGTGTTTTGCAGAGTGCTAAAAAGTTTCCTGCTTTTTCCCTAGTCGCCCGGTATTCCGGGAGGTATCGCCCGGCTTGGCGCATTAGCCAGATAGGAGTTTTATCAACTGGCTGCTTTTTTAACGCACGTAAAAATCGGTCTTTCATTGTTTATATCGTGAGGTGAGCTAGCTTAGCTTTAAACCGGAGAAGGAAGCTCCGATGAACCCATGAGAAACTTGTCTACAGCATGTGCAGCGGAGCGACCTTCAGCAATTGCCCAGACTATAAGGGATTGACCATGCTGCATATCCCCAGCAACAAATACCTTATCTATATTGGTTTTCCATTCTTTGTCTCTTTTCACATTGCCGCGCTCTGTTAACTCAATGCCAAGCTCAGAGATCACTCCTTGCGTTTCTGGGCCCGTAAATCCCATTGCAAGGAAGGCTAGGTCGCACGGGATTTCATACGATGTCCCTTTTTTCTCCTTAAAACCTTCACTTGTTTTTTCTACTTCTATTAGCTCTATACCTGTTAATTGTCCTTTTTTATTACCGATAAAACGTTTAGTGGAAATAGAATACTTCCGTTCGCCTCCTTCCTCGTGGGCAGATGCGACACGGTAGATTTGAGGCCACTCTGGCCAAGGGTTTTTTTCATCTCTTTTTTGTGGCGGCATTGGCATTATCTCGAGGCTAGTCACAGACGTCGCACCTTGACGGTGAGCTGTTCCTAGACAATCGGCGCCAGTGTCTCCACCACCGATAATTACTACATTCTTATTCTTCGCGTTTATTTGCTCATTTTTAGCGATAGAGTCACCTTCACACAGTTGATTTTGGATCGGCAAATAGTCCATAGCATAGTGAATGCCCTTTAGCTCTCTACCAGGAACCGGCAAGTCTCTTGAAATTGTTGAGCCACCAGTAAGCAAAATTGCATCAAAACTCTCTAATAAATCTGCTACATTAATATTTACACCAACATTGGCATTAGTTTTAAACTTCACACCTTCGGCTTGCATTTGGATCATTCGCCGATCGATGAGGTGTTTCTCCATTTTGAATTCGGGTATGCCATACCTCAGTAGCCCACCAATTCTGTCATTCCTTTCAAACACTGTCACGTCATGTCCTGCGCGACAAAGCTGCTGAGCGGCGGCGAGTCCGGCGGGACCTGAACCAATTATCGATATATTTTTTCCAGTTAATACTTCTGGAATTTCCGGTTTGATCCAACCCTCGTCAAATGCGCGATTAACGATAGCAAGTTCAATGCCTTTGATTGTGACGGGTTCATCGTTAATTCCAAGAACGCATGATCCTTCGCAGGGAGCAGGGCAAAGTGTTCCCGTAAATTCCGGGAAATTATTAGTCGCGTGAAGCCTGACTATCGCGCTCTGCCATTGATCCTTATAAACTAGATCGTTCCATTCGGGGATGAGATTTCCTAATGGGCATCCTTCATGGCAAAATGGAATCCCGCAGTCCATGCACCGACTCGCCTGTTGGTTAAGTACAGACTCTGAATAGTCCGTCACTACTTGCTTGAAGTCCTTAAGGCGCTCATTTATTGGTCTGTACGGCTGATTTTGCCTTTTAATTTCAATAAATCCGGTGACTTTACCCATTCATAGCCTCCAGAATAGCGTCTTCTTCAGATAATCCAGAATCCACCGCGACTTCAATACTTTGAAGCACGCGTTTGTAGTCTTTTGGCATAACTTTAACAAAATCATTCACTGTCGACGGCCATGCTGTGAGCATATTGAGGGCAACTGTGCTACCCGTATGCGTAGCATGGCTGTCAATTAAATTCTTTAACGTATCCTGATCATCGATTTTGAGGGGTTCTAAGAGTATCATCTCCATATTACAGCGTGATTGGAACGTTTTTTCAGGATCATACACAAATGCTATTCCTCCCGACATTCCAGCACCAAAATTTCTACCAGTTTTGCCTAAAACAGCGATGATTCCGCCTGTCATATACTCACATCCATGGTCTCCGATACCTTCGATAACTGCTTTAGCTCCGCTATTTCTAACCGCGAATCGTTCTCCACCGATTCCCCTAAAATAAGCCTCTCCATCGGTTGCACCATAAAGTGCCACATTACCTATAATAATATTATCCTCAGCAACAAAAGTGGATTTTTTGTCAGGATAAACAATTATTTTTCCGCCTGACAATCCTTTTCCTATGTAGTCATTAGAGTCTCCTTCGAGGTGCATCGAGACTCCTTTTGGCATAAATGCGGAAAAGCTTTGGCCCGCTGAACCTTTGAAATGCAATTTTATAGTGTCCTCAGGTAAGCCAACTCCTCCATAGCGCCGAGTAATTTCAGATCCGAGTAATGTACCCACTGTCCGATTAGTGTTACGTATACCTAGAGTTAGATTCACAGGAATCTGTTCTTCAATGGCCTTTTTACACGAAGGAATGATTTTAGTTCTATCAAGCGACTTATCTAGACCATGATCTTGAGAGCAGGTGTTTCTAAGGGGACTGTCATTATTTTCAACTCTATGAAGTATTGGCGAAAGATCGAGACCTTTTGCTTTCCAATGCTCGGTTACCATCACAGTATCGAGGAGGTCCGATCGTCCGACTAAGTCTTCGACCCGCCTGATGCCAAGCGAAGCCATATATTCTCGCATTTCGGCTGCAATATAGCGGAAAAAATTTTCTACAAATTCAGGTTTACCAGAGAATTTTTTTCTGAGCTCTGGATCTTGAGTGGCCACCCCTACTGGACAAGTATTAAGGTGACAAACCCTCATCATAATGCACCCCATAACCACTAGCGGAGCGGTCGAAAAACCATACTCTTCGGCTCCTAGCATGGCTGCAATAACGCAGTCGCGGCCAGTTTTCATTTGACCATCTACTTGGACCACTACTCGATCACGCAACTTATTTAAAATAAGCGTTTGCTGTGTCTCCGCGAGTCCGAGTTCCCAGGGCACTCCCGTATGTTTTAAGGATGTTACAGGAGATGCTCCCGTCCCACCATCGTAACCAGATATTAGTATGACATCTGAGAAAGCCTTTGCGACACCTGCTGCAACTGTTCCTACCCCGACTTCAGAGACTAACTTAGTGTGGATACGCGCATTGGGGTTCGCGTTCTTTAGATCGTGAATTAATTGGGCTAAGTCTTCTATCGAATAAATATCGTGATGAGGAGGAGGGGATATGAGACCTACTCCTGGCGTAGAGTGACGGACTTTCGCGATCCATGGATATACTTTGTGACCCGGCAATTGGCCACCCTCTCCTGGCTTAGCGCCTTGGGCCATTTTTATTTGAAGATCATCGGCGTTTACCAAATATTCGCTAGTTACACCAAAGCGCCCCGACGCGATCTGTTTGATCGCACTTCTTCTAGAGTCCCCATTTTCATCAGCTGTGAACCTTTCTGGGTCTTCGCCACCTTCACCAGTGTTAGATCTTCCGCCTACTCGATTCAAGCCTATTGCAAGTGTTTCGTGTGCCTCGCTACTGATTGAGCCATATGACATCGCACCGCTGTGGAATCTTTTCATGATGGACTCTTCGGACTCAACCTCAGAGAGATCTATAGGCTCTGCAGTCTCACGAAACTTAAAAAGGCCGCGGAGAGTCGATCTGTTTTCGCTTTGATCATCGACGGCACGGGTGTATTCTTTGAAGATGGAATATTGTCCCGAGCGAGTGGAGTGCTGGAGCTTGAAGACTGTCTCGGGATTGAATAAATGGTATTCACCATCCCGCCTCCATTGGTACTCGCCACCAGACTCAAGTTCTAAGTTTTTCACAGTTCTCGCGGGCCAAGCCTTATTATGGCGCAATTTTAGCTCACTCTCTATTATTCTTAGGTTAACGCCGCTGATTTTTGAAGAAGTACCGGGGAAATATTTTTTTATCAATTCATTATCTAGTCCCACAGCTTCAAATATTTGGGCCCCCTTATATGACTGCACGGTCGAGATACCCATTTTAGACATTATTTTGATGAGTCCAGTATTGATCGCTTCTATATAGTTCTCTATTGCCTTTCCGCATGGGTCACAATTAATATTGTTAATACTTATGATATTTTCTGACAACATTGTTTTGATGCTATCCATGGCAAGGTAGGGATTGATTGCGTCAGCTCCGAAGCCTAAAAGTACCGCGAAGTGGTGGACCTCCCTCGGCTCTCCTGACTCTATAAGCAGACCTACCTTTGCACGATTTCCAGTTTCAACTAAGTACTGGTGCACTTTTGACACGATTAAGGCCGAAGGAATTGCTGTCCTATTTTCTCCTATATTTCTGTCTGATAATATTATATATCCACATCCCTCGGCCGCGGCGGCATTAGCTCTGGTTGCGACTGCATCAATTACTTCCTCGATATTACCATCCAGTGGGTATGTTATATCGATATTTTTTGTTGAGAGTCCTGTCTTCGAGACTCCGTTTAGCGTAGCTAAATCCCGATTATTTAAAATAGGGGATTCTAAAAAAAGCCGCGCACAATTGTTTTGATTATAAGATAGTAAATTATGCTCAGGGCCTACGAATAACGATACTTGAGTTACTAGTTTCTCCCTTATGCCGTCGAGAGGAGGGTTTGTTACTTGCGCGAATAATTGTTTAAAGTAGTCATACACTAACCTGGGGCGTTTAGATAATACAGCAAGCGCAGTATCAGTTCCCATTGAGCCGATCGCCTCGCTACCATTTTCCGCCATAGGGCTAATGAGCATTCGGAGATCTTCTTGCGAATAGCCGAAGTGGACCTGATATTCAAGTAAAGTTCTCGAAATAATTGGCTCGGGCTCCTCAGCTTGAGGTAAGTCATTAAGGCATACTTTGGAATCTTCAAGCCACTTTGCGTAAGGATATTGGTTTATGTATCGTTCCTTTAGTTCAGTATCTTCTATTATTCGGCCCTCTTGGGTATCAACGAGAAAAATGCGACCAGGTTGCAGTCGGCCTTTAAATTTTATATTTTCGGGCGGTATTTCAAGCACCCCCGCCTCCGACGCCATTATCACCGAATCATCATTTGTGATGTAGTAGCGGCTTGGCCGCAAGCCATTCCGATCCAAGATCGCTCCTATTGAAGAACCGTCTGTGAAAGAAATAGACGCAGGACCATCCCATGCCTCCATCATACATGAATGGTATTCATAGAATGCCTTGCGGTTTGGGTCCATGGCATCATGTCCGCTCCAAGCTTCAGGCACCATCATCAAAATAGCTAAAGGGAGAGGCCTACCCGCCATGAACAAGAATTCCAAAACTTGATCAAATGATGCCGTATCAGAATTCCCTTCAAGAACGATTGGGAAAAGCTTTTTAAGATCATCTCCTAAAAGGCTCGATTCACATAGCGCTTCTCGCGCTCTCATCCAGTTACTATTGCCTTTAACTGTATTAATTTCGCCGTTATGCGCGATAAATCGAAATGGTTGAGCTAGAGGCCATGACGGAAAGGTGTTTGTTGAGAATCGTTGGTGGACAAGTGCGAGCGCAGTTTTGATTCTAGGGTCTTTTAGATCAGGGAATACTGACTCGAGCTGATTCCCAATCAGCATCCCTTTATAAACCAGTGTTTTACAAGAAAGACTCGGTAAATAAAAAGAACTTTTTTGAGAGAGGTTCCCACTCCAGATTACGTGCTCGGTTCTCTTTCGAATGACATACAGTTTTCGTTCAAAATCCTCAGTATTCTTGCATGTAGGGTCTTTACCAATAAATATCTGTGTGAAATAGGGACGAGATGAGCGTGCGATATGACCAAGACAGGCGTCATCAGTGGGCACATTTCGCAAGCCCAGAAATTGCTGATTTTCTTGTTGGATAATAGTTTTAATTTCATTCAAGCAAGCATTTCTCTCATCTTCATCGGTAGGGAGAAATACAAAGCCTGTCCCGTAGTGGCCTTCGGGCGGTAAATTTATATCTAATAGGCTCGCTTCTTCCCGAAGGAATTCGTCGGGGATTTGGATTAGTATACCTGCTCCATCACCGGTATTAGTTTCTGAACCTGTCGCGCCTCTATGTAATAAATTCTTAAGTACGGTTAGTGCCTCACAAACTATTTGGTGAGATTTTATTCCTCTTATATTCGCAACAAATCCGAGACCACACGAGTCGTGTTCATTACTATCATCGTACAAGCCAGCATCTCGCGGGCGGCCAGTATGCGGGAATTTTGAGTTAACATTGCTCATATTTTATTGACGAAATCTCCAACTTTTTCATCTGCTTACACCGTAGCGAGTAACGCACGCTACCCTCGACCGACGACAGTTTTTAACAAAATTAAGGTTAATTAGTATTTTATTTTTGATAACCTAAACTGATCATTTCACAGGCGAATCCTACATAAATGAATTCGACCAAATGAAACTTTGTATTCCTTCATTTTATAAGATCTAGCCCTTGATGTCATGTTGGGACATACATATGACAAAAGTCATACGCATGGGGGGTTAGCTTGTATTAAATGTCGGGGATTTAATTACAAAAATTTCTACGATTTAAAGCAAAAATAGCGACAAATAGTGAAATTTATACCTAAAATCAAAGATTATCGTAGCTTTTTAGGGTAGCCGCTAATACTTCTTTCGGGTATTCGTCTGTTATGAAGGCTTCCCCTAAATTTTTTAACAAAATTAGTCGGATGCTATTCCCATGATTTTTTTTGTCTCTGCTCATCAGATCTAAAAAATCTTGCGGTCTCATCGCTTGAGGTGGTTGGGTCGGTAAGCTACATTTTTGTAATAGTCTAACAACGATTTCTAATTCACTTTCGTCCAGATAACCTAGCCGTAAAGACATATTAGCTGCCATAACCATTCCAGCAGCGATCGCTTCGCCGTGAAGCCAGTTTCCGTAGCCGACAAATGTCTCTATTGCATGACCAAAAGTATGCCCTAAATTGAGTATTGCTCGAATACCATTTTCGCGTTCATCCAACTCGACAATCTTAGCTTTAGTTTGACAGGATAGTTTTACGATATGGTTAAGTGAGGTTTCATCGTATGATAAGATAGAAGTGATATTGTCATTTATCCATTTTAGGAAGCTATACTCTTTTATCAATCCGTATTTGATGACTTCGGCAACCCCAGCGTTAAAATCGCGTTCGCTCAGAGTGGCCAAGGTGGCTGTATCAGCGATAACGGCTATCGGCTGATAAAACGCACCTATCATATTTTTTCCCAGCGAATGGTTCACAGCAGTTTTTCCGCCCACCGAGGAATCAACCTGCGAGAGCAACGTTGTAGGCACTTGTATGTATTTGATACCTCTCTGATACGAAGCCGCTACAAATCCTGCTATATCTCCTACGACTCCGCCCCCAAGGGCTATGATGGTAGCGCTTCGGTTAATCTTTTTTTCTAGCATGAACGAAATTATTTGCTCAAAGTATGCGAGATTTTTCGATTCTTCACCCGGGGGTATGACGAATTCGTAAGACTCTTTACCACCGAGTTTACTTCTTAATTTCGCTAGGTAGAGGTCTGCTACCGTAGAGTCAGATATGATTACCACTTGTTTTGAAAGCACGTAGGTACAGAGAATATCGGTATCTTTGAGTAGGTTATGTCCTATATATATTGGGTACGTTTTAGTTCCGAGAGAGACATCAATTTTTTCTGTCATGTTACTTCATCACTTATTATTTTTATGATACGTTTGATTGAAAATTCATCAGTTTTAATAGTTAAATCAGCTACTTGCGAATAGATGGGTTTTCTTTCATTAACAATATTTCTCAATCTCTTCTCTCGATCGGACACATTGAG
>CACEAA010000005.1 GCA_902557415.1 uncultured Pseudomonadota bacterium
ATGATACGCAGGAGCTTTCTTGGTCAATTTCCAGCTCTACTGCAACCTTTGTAAGCATCAAAGGATGGCATAGAGGAATCAGCGTCGAAGTCTGCTTAGCAGCCATTATGCCGGCGATTCTTGCAACACTAAGAGCATCTCCTTTTTTATTATCTCCAGCTACTATTAGCTGGAGAGTCTCGGTAGTCATGAAAATTTGCCCAGATGCGATAGCTTGCCGGTTGGTGGTGTTTTTACCGCCTACATCGACCATTCGAGCGTGCCCTTTATCATCCAAATGAGTTAATTTCGACATGATTGGTAAATCCTTTATGATTATGGTTTAAAATATCCTTAATCGTAATTTTATTATACTACTGTGTGGTGTTTTTTATGAGTATTAAAGTACGTTTTTTTGCGAGTTTGTCCGACATGGTTGGAAAAAGTGAGATGGATTTAGAGTTTGCTGAGGGCCTGACTGTGCTCGACGTGTGGGAGAAGACCTCGCCAGATGATTTGTTGCCTTCGGGTAGCCTGTTTGCCATCAATCACAACTATAGCGAGCCTGAAGATTTGTTAAAAGATGGAGATGAGATAGCCTTCTTTCCTCCATTAACTGGCGGCTGAGTTAGTGATAATTAAAGTCGTCGACAATTTGTTTGATCCACTTGATGAGATTCGAGCCTCTGAAACTGAGTTGGTGACGCGTCGCTCAAAGATCGGAGCATCGTCCTTTTTTGTAGGGACTATGAGGGACTTCAACGAAGGTGATAGCGTCCAGTCTATGTTTTTAGAGCATTATTCCGGGATGACTGAAAAGCGATTGGAGGAAATAGCTGTGTTAGCCAAGACAAAATGGAGCTTGGATTGGGTAACAATTGTTCATCGGATCGGGCAGATACATCCAGCAGAGCCGATCGTACTGGTTGCCACGTGGTCAGCCCATCGTGCTCAAGCCTTTGACTCTTGTCGGTCTATCATGGAACAGCTTAAATCTACTGCGCCATTTTGGAAAAAAGAGTCTACAAACGATGGTACTCGGTGGGTCAAGAATAATACTGCTGGCTATTCTGAAAATGATTAACTATAGAGTTAAAGGAAACGATTAATGTATGTTCGCGTACTCGGTTCAGCCGCCGGGGGCGGTTATCCTCAGTGGAATTGCAACCATCCTAATAGCCGCAAGGCTCGTTTGGCTGATAGCGGAGCTATGGCTCGCACTCAATCATCAATTGCTGTAAGTGAAGACGGAGATAACTGGTGTCTCTTCAACGCGTCCCCGGATCTCCGGCAGCAAATAAACGAGAACAGCATTTTGCATCCTAAAAATTCACTTCGTCATAGTCCGATAAAAGCCGTTCTCCTTACAAATGCTGATGTTGATCATGTCGCTGGATTATTAAACCTGCGAGAATCACAGCCCTTAAATCTATATGGCACCGATAGAGTCTTATCGGTTTTAGCTTCCAACAGCATTTTTAATGTATTAAATCCGAAGTATGTTAACCGTCTCGGCTTAGAGCTAGATAGCGCATTAGATTTGTCAGGGCACGATGGCCAAAAGCTGGGCATTACAATTGTTCCTTTCGCCGTGCCCGGTAAAGTAGCTTTGTGGATGGAGGACGAAAAATCAGACAAAAATTTCGGCACGGTTGATGAGGATACTATAGCGCTAGAAGTGAAATCTCGAAGTGCTAGGTTTTTTTATATTCCTGCGTGTGCCCGAATGACCGATTCACTCGCGGAGAGAGTTTCAGGAGCTGATTTAGTCTTTTTCGATGGAACTCTCTGGGTGGATGACGAGATGATACGAGAAAAAGTCGGCGTAAAAACGGGACAACGTATGGGACATATTAGTGTCTCTGGTCAGAATGGCGCACTTTCATCTTTTACAGACTTGAGTGTCAAAAGAAAGGTTTTTATTCACATAAACACCACAAACCCTATTTTGGTGGATGATTCTCCTGAAAGAGCCGCAGTCCTGAGCGCGGGATGGGAAGTGTCGTATGATGGTATGGCGATTGAACTTTAGACTGACGTAGTCTAAAGAACTTCATTGAATGGGATTATAATGACTGAGGAACCTATTTCTATATCCGAACTCTCTAATGGCAGGACAATAAAGCAATTTGAGCGGGACATTGACATTAAGATTCCCGAGCCTTGGTCCCCCGTTGGTTTTACTAACAATTGTCCATTCTCTCCTTGGCTCATAACCCCTCTTTGAAATTCGGTTCGGCCCGGACGCTTTCTTATTGGTTCCTCAGTGATAGCGGTTATTTGTAGGGGGCGTGAATAATGAGCACCAGAGAGTTTAGTAAGTGCTGGAGCGACAAATTGATGAAAACCTACCATAACCGAGACCGGGTTACCTGGGAGACCGAAGAAATGAGCATTACCTATTGAACCAAATGCTAGAGGTCTTCCAGGCTTCATGGAAACTTTCCAAAACTTAACTCTGCCTATACTTGCGAGCGCATCTTTTATGTAGTCGGCCTCTCCTACGGAGACACCACCAGAAGTAATGATGACGTCGGCTTTTGTCTTCGCATCGACAAGTGCGGCCTTAATCCCTTCGTATGTATCTTTTACTACGCCCATGTCGATTAGGTCGACGTTAGCTTTTTTAAGCATACCAAACAGTGTGTATCTATTACTGTCGTATATATCGCCTGGACCTAGCTCGGACCCGATTGATTTTAATTCATCTCCCGTGGAGAAAAATGCAACTTTCGCTCGTTTGTATATTCTGAGTTCGCCCATTCCGAGAGAAGCTATTAAGCCGAGATCTGCTATTGTTATCTTATGTCCTTTCCGTAACACTGTTTCATTTCTCTTAATATCTTCTCCGGCTAACCTAACATTTTCTCCTAATTTAGGATTTTTCATAATTTCCAGAGTACCATCAGCCACCGAGGTGTTTTCCTGAATGACAACAGTGTCAGTACCTTCAGGAATTACTCCGCCAGTCATGATGCGAACAGCTTCGTCTGAGCCTACTTTTGCATCAAAAGGCTTACCTGCGAACGCAGTTCCAATTATTTTGTACTGGCTATTTGATTTAGCTGTAGAGTCGCTATGCTTATAAGCATAGCCATCCATTGCAGAGTTAACGTGCGGCGGGACATTTATCGGGGATACTACATCCGCTGCAAGAATTCTCCCGATACAGTCGCGGATAGGAAGCAGCTCATCAGATTCGATACACTGGATATGTGAGATAATGTTCTCGACTGCCTCATTTACTGATAGTGACGTTTTGTCATATTCTACGCTGGGATCTTTAGTAACTTTTGCCATATTATAAATTATCCTCGACCAGCGATTGAACGCAAGTAATTATTCGAAATTCAACTTGCTGTATCAGCTACATACATTATGAAGAGCTGATCTGATGTCCATATCTTTAGGTGAGGCGCACTGCTGTCCTATGTTATCCTTAACAGCCTAAGAATGCGGACACGATAATTTTATAAATTTATATAGGTGTTATGATGATTTCCAAATTTTCCCACGAGTGCCATTGTAGAATTGCTTTCACGCTAAGCCTGGTGCTTTACATACTTGCCCCTGCAGCATACGCGGCTGAAAATCAGTCTTACGCAGAGCTAGTAAGCTGGATCAAAGCGGGTTCGCCAGACACTTCGTCGTTAACTACCGGACAGCGTTTAACTATTAATGATCGCGAACAGTATCTGGAGGGTTTGATTCCTATATCTGCATGGGAGTATTACATTTTTAATGATATGGATATGGAATTTGCGGAACGTGGAAGCTATCCTCCTTCATCAGATTGGGGCGTCCGAATGGATCAAGACTACAGTATTGATGAGCGAGGTGTACTCATCGATTTTACCGGAGGTGGTTTTCCTTTTCCTGATATTAATGAGGATGACCCATTTGCGGGCCAAAAAGTTATCTGGAATATGTTATGGCGTCCTGGAAACGTTGATTACGATATGCCGATGACCACATGGTTACGGTCGGAAGGTGGTAAGCTTGATCGAAAGCTGGAATTTACGTCTGTAGCGTCCACGTATGCACGAGGGGATCATTGCCTCGTTGAAGGTTATGAAGAAGTGAAAAGTAAACGAGTGATGGAGTTTCGGTCTCCTAGAGATATGGCAGGAGCAAAGGATATGTCTATTACTTATGTCGATCATGATCGGGAAAATTCTGGCTGGATGTATATTCCTTCTCAGAGAAAACCTCGACGTACCCTAGCCTCCGAACGAACAAGCGAGCTGATGGGGATGGATATGATCCGCGAGGATATAAATGGATTTGGCGGAAAAGTATATGAGAATAAATGGACTTATCTCGGCAAGCGAGATGTTTTGGCAACCATTAATGTTAGGGATAATCCCGAATCAGGAGGCCCTCATCTTTGGGTGCCGCATAAAGCTCGATGGGAAGTGAGGGAAGCTCATGCTGTACTGATCGAGCCTCGTTCTGAAACCCATCCCTATAGTTATAAAATCGTGTTTGTTGACGTTGAAACTAATTGGACACTGTGGATGTTCGCGTTTGATAGGCAAGATGATCAGCTCTTGCGAATGAATCAACACTACCTCAAATATTCGGAAAGTTATGCCACCGAAATGCCCCAACAGGCACCTTATGTTAAACAAGATTTTTCTGACAATATTGGACATTTTGTGATGCTTCACCTGGGAGAATCGGACATTAATGCTAAGAAGCCTCATGCTACGATAACTCATTGTTATGTGAGGAAACGGGATTTTAGTCCGGCTAGAGCTAAACAATTTTATTCCCTGCGTAATATGATCAGTGGTCGCCGCTAAGGTCAATAAATGTCGCATCGTTCGGTACATCATTAATTTGGTTGCCGTTAATTTGGAGCCTAAGAAATTGAAAAGAAACTTATGTCTTATTGCAGTTTTTGTGAGCTTATTTAAGCTCACTCATCTTCATGCAATTGTATCTTTGGGTGATAGCGTAGAACTAGAAGGGACTTTGAAGTTTCAAAATATATTGCGTACGCCAAAGTTCAGAGATGCTGAGGCTATTATGCAGCGGAATACTGCCCAATTGGAAAGTAAGTACTATTTTCTCAAAGATAGAGAAGCTTTCGGACGATTTAATAGCGGTCCAATTGAAGAAGCGACACTGACCGTAATTGGCCGGGGCGTGTATGACTCTATTTATGATGTTCGTGGAAGCTATGCGGATTCATTTACGAAAGAAGATAACAAATATGGTCGAACGGAGGCTAGCCTCCGTGAGGCGTTTGTTGACATAGTGCTACCTCCGTTTTCCCTTCGTCTCGGTCGTCAGCAAGTAGTTTGGGGAGAAACTGATGGTTTCCGCGCTCTAGATGTTATAAACCCTTTAGATCTCAGCTGGCACTGGAGTCGTGAATCTTGGGAAGATATCCGAATTCCACTTTGGATGGCCAGAGGTATCTATGATATCGGTAAATTCAAGTGGTTCGATGAATCATTCATAGAGGCTATTTGGATACCGACGGACTTCAGGCCTAACCGGATCTCGACAGATCCTCGAAACCCTTGGGCTTTCACTGGAAACGGTTTGCCCGAAACAGCGAACGCGATTTATAAAGATGGGGAGTTGCTAGATTTAGACGTCGAGTTTCGTAACCGAAGACCTAATAAGAAATGGACAAATGGTCAAGCAGGAGCCCGTTTCAAAGCTATCTGGGGCGATATCGACTTCAGCCTTAATTACTTCTACGGTTTTTCGGCAGACACCGGGGTGAAAGTACAGAATAGTTTGACTAAAACTTCTGATGGGATTCATTACATGGTGAAAGACCTGGTCAACCCGAGGACTCATGTATTGGGCCTTACTGCTAATTACTCCGAGGAGCGATTCACCCAATCTGTATTGCGTATGGAAGCCACTTTCACTACCGGGATTCCCGTTAAATTTGATTCTGAAGTACCAATATCGGTAGACCCGGATCAAGACCAATTTGATACGGCGCGAAGAACGGTATTAATGTTAGCAGTTGACAGGCCTACTTGGATAAAATCACTAAATAAGCATCGAACTATCTTTTTATCATCTCAAGTATTTTGGCGCCATTATCTGGATTACAGTAAGTATTATCGAGGGATCTCAACAGTAAAGCATGGAATGGTCGCTGGGGAAAAAGTGGGTGGTAAGTATGTGAGCTTTAATACGGATAGAATCGATCGCGATGAATTTGTTATCACATTCTCTGCCTCTACAAGTTATGGGCCAGCAGGATTAATTAAGCCAACATTTATAATGGCACTAGACCCTCGTTCAACTGGGGCTTACAACAAATTTGCGGTAGATTACTTTTGGTCTGATAATGTTCTGCTTCGATTCCAACAGTCTATCTATTGGCGCGCTGCGAACCATGATCCCGGTCCTTGGGCATTAGGTGATATTTGGGGGCACACGACGTCCAATAGTCGTCATGAGACGGACCTGAGTTTGATTCTTCAGTTTTGAAAAGGCTTTTGTGCTGGTAAATTTCTCGAATTCCAGTAGTCTTGAATAATTAATTAAACTATTGTTTCTTTGCGATTGAAGGGCTCGGCGGTGTGAATGCTGTCGGTATTCATAATATATGGGAATAAGTACGACAACGGTCTGAGTGACTTGACTATTAGTATTGATACTGGGGGTACCTTTACTGATGTCGTCGTTGCCGACCAGGATCAAAATTTCACGTTAGGTAAAGCACCAACAACCCACGAAAGGGTGTTTTTGGGGGTTGATCAAGCTCTAGAGTCCGCCGCAGAAAAGTTGGGCTGTACGGTAAAGATGTTACTTAATTCTTCTCAACTTGTTATCTACGGGACGACTCATGCTACCAACGCCATCGTAACCGGCAGTACTGCAAAGACGGCATTCCTAACGACTTCAGGACACAAATGAGGAATCGAACAGTCAGCCATTGGGACTGGTATCCAACCGCGCTTCCGCTTTATTTAAGTCGTCCGCCGTATTAATATTGTCGAATGCCGTGGGCTCTGAAAAGTCGACACTACTGTATTTCTCACTCTCTATCCAATGACGTATTTTGCGTCTTCCGCTTTCAAGAAATTTGCCTAGTGAGTTTTTTAGATCGACACTCACAATTGTGAAAACAGGTTGAGGTCGTCCACCAGCGACTGCCATACTCAATTTCGCATGAGAATGGATTAAGGGTTGTGCCAATTGTTGAATAAGATTCGAAGGAAAAAACGGGCAGTCACAGGGGACAAACGCAACATAGTCTGCAGTAGAGTAGGCTAAACCGGTGTAGAAGCCTTGCAGTGGCCCGTCAAAATTTTTGTTACTATCTCTAACTACTGGTAAGCCAAACTCACTATATTTATTAGTATTTCGATTAGCGTTTATGACTAAACTTTCTACTTGTGGCGACAATTGATTTATCGCGTGCTCTATAAGAGTGCTTGTTCCGAATTTTACTAGTCCTTTATCAATGCCACCAAGACGAGTGCCTTGGCCTCCAGCGAGGATACATCCCGAGATCTTTAAGTCATTCACGGCTTTATAACGTTCCGTCGAATTGTGTAAAGCTCACAATAATTTTCCATCAGCAATACCTAATTTGACGCCATTAAGCTCGTGTTGAGATTCTTCCTCATGTGTTGCAAATAGCATAGTAACCCCATCATTCTGTAAATCCTTTATTAACTGATAAGTTCTGATCCGCGCAGATTTATCCATGTGAGCTGTCGTTTCGTCTAATAAAAGTAAGCATGGGTCAAGAATTCGAGCTCTCGCCAAAGCTACTTGATGCTGTTCACCTGTTGACAGAGTTTTAGCTTCTCTATCTGCTAAATGATTTAGGCTAGCCCATTTAAGGATTTTTTCGATTTTAGAGTCAATGATGTCTTTGGCGTATCTGCGCTGTCTTAAACCAAAACTAAGATTATCCACAACTGTGCCTGAAAACATGTAAGCTACTTGATGCATGTATAAGTGCAACCCTGAAAACTCTTTTGGCGCAGCAGCGCACGAGATTTCTCGTGAATTGGACTTAAATACGCCTTCGTCAGCTTCTATTAAGCCAGCCAAGATCTTTAATAATGTAGTCTTCCCTGATCCATTTGGACCTGAAAGTATTGTCACTGCACCTGTTTTGAGCTCGAGATGGGGGATATCCAATACCAGTCTCTTACCTCGATATAGCTTCAGATCTTGGATACTGGAGATTTCAAACGGCTTCATTTTATTTCACCGCTTCCTTGGAAGTAATTGAGTATCGTGTTCAGTAGCATAGTTAGGCTAACTAAGACTATACCTAGCGCTATACCTATTATAAATTCACCCTTACTAGTCTCCAGTGCTATAGCCGTAGGAATATTTCTCGTTCTGTCTAAAATATTACCGCCCACCATCATAGAGCATCCAACTTCTGCTATTATTCTGCTAAACCCAGCTATTAGTGCGGCTAACAGTCCAAATCGTAACTCTTTAATAACTGTCCACATTGAGGCCAGTGACGAGGCACCCAGTGTTTTGGCAGTCTCGTAGGCTTTCTGGTCACCCGATTGAAATGTAGAATGAGCCATCGCAATGATCAACGGTGTGCAAATTAACACTTGACCTATGACCATTGCAGTTTGAGTAAATAATAGATGCAGGTCTGCAGCGATACCGTTGCGAGAGAGTAATAGATAAATTGTAAGTCCAACCACGACGGTCGGCACTGACATTAGCGTATTGATTAAGGTCAGTAGGAAACGGCGCCCAGCAAACGATTTGTATGCCAAAAGAAACGCCACACAAAGTGCGAAAGGACTCGCGATAACCACAGCACGTAATGATACGGCGAACGAGACTCCAATGATCGACCACACCGCTTGGTCTCCGGTTACCAACAGCCTAATTGCTGCCACGATAGCAGATTCAGATTCAATCACTTATTTACGTCCAATTCGTTGCCAGTACATCTAGAGAATAACAATAATTATTGGGGTGAAATTGTTTAGCAAAACCAAAACTACGCTCGTAGTCGTTAACCGTACTATTGTCTGGAATAATTTTGGCGTTAGCCTCCGGTATGACTCATATGTCTAAATATTAAAGGTTTTTCCGCCAGATCAAAGTCATGTCCTTTAGGTTTTATTTTCATGGAGTCAACGATAGCAGATTTAAGTGCATCGATGTCTCCGGGAAAAGACCGGAGGATTTGTTTCAGGTCAACAGAGTGCTCTTGTCCCAAGCAAAGAAGTAATCTTCCTTCAACAGTTAACCTAACTCGATTGCAATCATCACAAAAGTTATGACTGTGTGGTGAGATGAACCCAACTTTTGTCCCTGTTTCATTTATTCGAAAATATTTAGAAGGACCTGCAGTTTTTTCAGGAGTTGGTATGAGTGTATATTGACTCTGCAAGTCTGCTTTGATTTGGTCGCTAGAATAATATGCCTCGGCCCTATCATGGTCGCCAATTATACCAAGTGGCATCTCCTCGATAAAAGAGATGTCGAGGCCTTTATCACTAGAAAATTTTACTAGATCCAGAACCTCGTCCTCGTTTCTATTACGCAATATCACAGCATTTAATTTGATGTTATCGAAGCCTGCATCAATCGCGCTATCAATCCCTTTGAGGACATTTTGTAAGTCACCAGTACGAGTAAGATTTTTGAATTTTTCTGATTTTAGGGAATCTAGGCTGATGTTCAGTCGTTTAACGCCTGAGGCCCTCAGTGGCTTGGCCATGTGCGTTAGCTGAGAGCCATTTGTCGTAATGACCAACTCGTTGAGCTCAGGCAGTTTGCCTAGCTTTTCTACCAGCGATAAGACGTCTTTTCTAACTAGCGGCTCGCCTCCAGTCAGCCGGATTTTGCGAACGCCAAGCTCTGTAAATGCAATCGCCACTCTATGCAACTCCTCAAGAGTCAATATTCTCTCTCGCGGTAGGAATTCCATTTTTTCATCCATACAATAAACACAACGAAAGTCACATCTATCTGTCACAGATATCCGCACGTAATCGACCACGCGGCCAAATCTATCGATTAGCTGCTTTGGAAATTTTTTTGATAGCTTAGACATATGGCCCAACCATCCTCGTTGTTTTCATTTCTAATGATCAAAGTATATCCCTTAAATAGATAGTTTGAATAGCTTACCTTATATTGCGGCGATCAGCGCGATAGCTCCGGCGATTAAAGTTCCGGCTATCAGGATCTTACGTGAGGCGCTCAAAGTGGGGGAAGGGTCGGGAACAGCCAATGGGGGAGGCTTTCTGTTAGAATTTACAAGAGATTCATTGAGAGCTTCAAAAAACTGTGTCGCGAGTTTGAGCGCAGTATTTTTTATCAAACTTCCTCCTAATTGAGCTAACTTCCCACCCACTTCAGCATTTACGTCATAGGTGAGAATAGTGGAGTTATTAACATCCTCAAGAGTGACTCGCGCAGTGACTTTTGCTCGTCCTGCCGGCCCACCAGAGCCCTGTCCTTCAATCGTGTAGCTTTCTGGTTCAGTGACATCTGACAGCTGAGCTTGGCCTTTGAATCGGAGTTTTAGAGGACCAATTTTAGACAGGATTGTTGCCGAGTATTTCATCTCGTCTAATGCCTCTAAGCTTTCACAACCAGGAATGCATTTTTCTAAAATCTCAACATCTGTCAACGCAGAAAAGACTATTTCGCGCGGCATTTCAATACCAATTGAATCTTTAATTTGCAATTATCGGCTCCCGAAATTTCAAGCTTGTTTCGCTTGCTGTATTTTTTCCCAAATCGAATTTGGCCGCAAAGGTAGCTCGTTGATTTCTATTTGGAATGGTGCCAGCGCATCACACACAGCGTTAGTAAGCGTGCCTGGAATAGAGCTAGGTCGGCCTTCGCCAATCCCTCTGGTTCCAAGCGGTGTATGGGGGCAGGGCGTTGTAGCATAGTGTATATCAATATTTGGAACGTCTGCTGCAGTTGCCAATTTGTAGTTTTCAAAATCAGCGGAAAGCTGTTGTCCTTGATCGTCGTATACGAACTCTTCGAAAACTGTGTTCGAAATACCTTGTACGATGGCGCCGTGCATTTGTCCGTCGACCACCAAGGGGTTGATGACATTACCGACGTCCTCAGTGGTGATCCATTTAAGAATCTCAAAGTCACCGGTCTCAATATTTACCTCAACTATGCAACAATCGGCATTAAAGCAGATCATAGGCTTAGGGGCCTCAAAAAAAGCGGTCGCGTCTAATCCACCAACCTCACCTTTAGGCAAATTGATTGGGAACATTATTATTCGCTCCACAATCGATAAAAAGCTACTTTTTTTGGATCGATCGCCAATATAAATAACTTCTCCATCAATAAACTCGAAATGCTCATTTCTAGCCTCGATTTCTAAATCGTACGCTAATATTCGAGTGATCTTTTCTTTTAATTCCCTACAAGCATCAGCTACGGCACTTACAAAGTATGAGCCCGCTCTTGCTCCAATTGAACCTGACCCAAAGGGAGTCGTCCCAGTATCTCCGGTTGTCACTACAACATCGGCCGGATCGATCCCAAACTCTGACGCGACTACTTGCGCAGTTGTTGTCTCATGGCCTTGCCCACCTGGAGCATCGCCTCCAAAGACTTGGACTTTACCCCTAGGATCTAGACGGACGGTCGCGGCCCCATACCCAGGTTGGTTTTCCATGGGGACTAGTAACTCTGATGCTACTCCTGAGAGTTCTACTCCACAACCGAAACCGATACCAATGTATCTGTTTTCCTTCAAAGCTTCTGATTGTGTCTTTCGAAAATTAGCTAGATCCGCTTTGGCGGTCAGAGTATCCCAAACCTTTAAGAAGTCGCCGCTATCGTAGTATTCATTCGTAACAGATGTATACGGGAGCGTATCTACTAAATTTTTCCGGCGCAGGTCTGAGGGCTCTATTCCTATTTTGTGCGCCACCATATCAATACAGCGCTCTACAGCAAAACGAGTAGGGAAGTGCCCAAAAGCCCGCGAAGGAGTCAAACAAGCTTTATTTGTTGTCGCAACTTTTAATGATATATCAGCCTTTGGCCACTTATAGGCGTTAGGAAGTTCAATCGCGCCAAGAAAAGGCATGACGAACCCCCAATAAACGCCTGTTGTACCAACACCATTATCAGCAATGCCCCGGTTCCTTAACCCTAGTAAATTACCTTCACGATCTGCGGCAATTTGTAATTCATTTATTTGGTCCCTCTCTTGCCCCACATTCATTAGGCTTTCATATCTACTCTCAATCCACCGGACGGGCTTGCTTAAGGCTTTTGCCGCATAGGCAATTATAATATTCTCTCTATAAAACGGTGCTTTTACTCCGAAGCCACCACCTTGATCGCGTGGCGCGATAACTCTTACTCTCTCAGCACTGATCTCCAAAATATCTGACAGCGCTAAGCGGTCAATATGAGGCCTCTGGGTGGTGATATACGCGGTTAATCCGTCTGATTCGTTCCAGTCGCACAAAACACCTCGCGGTTCCATAGGAGTTAGGCCCGTACGATGAGTCCGAAAGCGTTCTTTCACTACTACGGGCGCGGTATCGAAAATCGAATTAACTTCTTTTTCATTTAATTTTTGTTCTTCCTCGGTTTCGCCACCGGTAAAAGTCATGGAAAAAATTTCATTAGTCCCGTCTTTTTCGTGCACCACTAAGGAGTCGGGGCTCAACGCCTTCTCGGGATCAAGCACTACCGGCAATTCCTCGTAATCGACTAACACTAGTTCTGAAGCATCTTCTGCAACATACTTATCACGAGCAATGACTAACGCGACTGGCTCGCCGTGAAATGTTACTTTCCCAACCGCTAAAGGCCAGAATGTGGGATATTTAGCAGACAAGTTTGGCTTCACTATGGCTTGGGGCATGGGATTGATAAGATCTTTTATGCTTTCTCCAGTATAGATTGCGATCACTCCTGGAAGTGATTCTGCTTCGGCTAGATCTATTCCCAGAATTTTTGCGTGCGCATACTCACTTCGTACGAAAACTGCGTGCAGAGCTCCTGGTATTATTATGTCCGCCAAATATTTCCCTTTTCCAGTAACTAAACGTAGGTCTTCTTTTCTAGCAAGTCTCTCTCCCATCCACTCCACAGAGCCGGGCCTTATTGTAGATGTCATACTCGCACCTCCGGCTCGTTATCTCTTAGCATTTTTGCGGCCTTCTTCACAGCTCTTACTATGTGAACATAGCCGGTACAGCGACATAGGTTACCTATTAGGCCATGCCGTATCTGTTCGTCGTTAGGATTTGGATTTTCTCTCAAAAAATCTGCCATATTCATCAGGATGCCTGGCGTACAGTACCCGCATTGAAGTCCATGCTCATCATTGAAAGCTTGTTGCAAGTCACTAAGACCCCCATCGGCAGATAAGCCTTCAACGGTAGTAATATTGTGGCCATCAGCTTGTACCGCGAGCAGCATACAGCTTTTCACTGCATCTCCATCAAGGTGGATAGTACATGCACCACATACTCCTTCATAAGTACAGCCTACATGTGTTCCAGTGAGGCTCAGGTTGTCTCGCAAGAAGTCTACTAGAAGTAGACGATTGTCGATTTGTTCTTCGAACTTTTCTCCGTTTACGGTTAGCTTGATACTTGTCATATTGATTAGCTCCCGGCAGCTTAAATGGAGGCGCGCTTAAACGCTATTTGGATTACTTCAAAGCCTAGGTTTCGTATTAGCTGATAACGATAATCGCTAGTGGCAGATAGATCAGTTGGTGCATCGATCGTAGCGCATATACCATCAATAGCAGCTTCTATCGATTTCGGATCTCCGTCGGAAGATAACAGCGCGGCTTCTCCAGCAGTCGCTCTTTGCGCCCCCAGACCCATACCAGTTACCGCTATCCGTGCTTCGCAGCACAAACCGCTTGTGTCGAGTTTTATGAAAGCGCATATCCCAACAACTGGCAGCGCATCTTTAACTAAACCCCATTTTTTATAAGCACTACCTGCTTTTGTTTCAGGCTGTTCAAAAGAAACGCATATTAATATGTCTGATTCAGATTTTGCCGTATCTAGCGGCCCGAGAAAAAAATCATCAGCTTTGACAACTCTTGAGTCGCCTTTGGAAGAAACCAAATGCATCCTACCGTCTAGAGCAAGTACTGCGGTGGGAGTGCATGCTGCTGCATAATTCCAGCACACGCTTCCACCTATAGTGCCGCGGTTGCGAACCTGACGATCCCCAACATGAGTCGCGGCGTCTTTTAGCCCCGTAAAATTTTTGTCTAAGGCACTATTTTTTGCTAATTCGCAATACCTAACCATAGCACCGATTTTTAATGTTCCCGATTCAACTTTTACAGTCTTTAGTTCTTGAAGGTTTTGAAGATCGATAATGCATTGTGGCCTCAGCATGCGAGATTTTATGGCTTGCATAGAGCTTTGTCCGCCCGCTAATAATAAACTTTCTCCCTCGTCATGGTGAGCCATGATCTCAAACACTTGATTTATACTGTCAGGTCTGTGGTATTCCTTTATTTCGGCAGGATACATTTTATTCCCCTCTATGCGATTAGACTTAGTCAGTATTGCTGATTTTGATTGGTAGGCGCTACATTTTTTCGTAGATACATCAATTAACTGGATTTCCGTTACCAACCTGTGTCAGAAAATCGCTTTGTGCTAGCGAGTAATTTTCGCTCTCTACTATTTGGTTTTTGATTTGGCCTAGGCATCCATGCAACATGATCTACACTTTCCTTTAGTTTTTGGTTAAGTTTAATACTCTCAGCTGTCTCAGCATAGAGTTTTGATGCGATTAGCGCAGAGTTACGTTTATAACTTATGTCTACAATCACAATTTCTCTCTCATATATGCCTTGCTTTAACTCAAGGATTACGCCGCTAGATACTAACCTAGAAGGCTTACACCGACTTCCAGAGACTTTAATTTTTCCTAAAGAGAGCGCTCGCTTTGCGAGGGCACGTGATTTATAGAAACGAGCTGCCCAGAGCCAAATATCGAGTCTGACCTTCATTGGTTTCATAGGTGCGCTATTCTTCATTAGATCACTACTGGCATGCTATTTGTCATCTTACGTGTATTATAGAATTAGATGCGTTATTTTTGGAGAAAATTTATGATAGATACTTCTAAGTTTATGCCATTGTCAATTGCGATTTTGACAGTATCCGATTCCCGAGTAGAGGCAACTGATAAATCGGGCAAATTGTTAAAAGAAAAACTGGAGAGTAGTGGTCACATTCTCGCAGATAAACAAATATGCAAGGATAACGTCTACGAGATTAGAGCTATCGCTTCCAAATGGATAGCGACTTCAGAACTCGATGTTATTCTTATTTCTGGTGGAACAGGGGTAACAGGTAGAGACGGTACGCCGGAAGCAGTAAGTCCTTTATTTGATAAAACGTTAGATGGATTTGGCGAGATGTTTCGCGTGCTTTCATATGAAGAAATTAAAACTTCGACGCTACAGTCTCGGGCGATCGCGGGCGTAGCTAACGCCACATACGTGTTCGCTCTGCCAGGTTCGCCTGGCGCGTGCAGGCTTGCTTGGGACTCTCTGATATCGCACCAACTAAATAGCACCACTAAGCCATGTAATTTGGTAGAGCTAATGCCTCGACTGCTTGAAAAATAACAGATCATGCGCATGCGAGAAAAATTTCTTAGTAATTTTGTTTTTTTGCTAGGCTGTAGTTGTCTTGCGATTGTCAGCGCTCGCTCACTAGCTGCTGAAAATTATGTAATAGGACAGGCCTCAGTCGTGAATGTTTCTGAAGGAGAAACTCTTTCAGACATTGCGCGGATGTACAACGTTGGATATACCGAAATCCGTATTGCGAATCCAACCACCGATCCTTGGTTGCCGAGAGAAGGGCAAGAAGTTCTAATTCCTGACATGCATGTACTTCCCAACGCAAATGAGAGCGACATTGTGATCAATGTTCCGGAGATGAGAATGTACTATTACGATAATTACACCAACTCTGGAGTTCGATCTTTTCCCATTAGTATCGGAAGGCAGGATTGGACCACCCCGCATGGAGGTATGGTCGTAACTGGCAAACTTGAAGCCCCGTCTTGGTACCCACCTGCTTCGATATTAAAAGAGCATGAGGAAATGGGTGAGCCATTACCGCGCGTTGTCCCAGCGGGACCGGGTAATCCTCTTGGCAGATATGCGCTTCTTCTAAGTAAAAAAGGCTATTTAATACATGGGACAAATAAGCCCTATGGAATCGGCATGAGGGTGACACATGGTTGCGTTCGGATGTATCCCAAACATATCGAATGGCTAGTTGCCAAAATTAATAACGGTGCAACTGTGACGGTTGTCAATCAACCTTTAAAAGTGGGACGCATTAATGACACTATTTTGCTAGAAGCACACCCAAGTCTAAATGAAGACCGTATAGGCTTATCTAAACGATACAGTAATGCGATCCGCGTTATAAGAAGGAACTTCGGCGAAGCAACGTTACAGCTATCGTATCATAGTATCCAGCAAATTCTGCTCGAGCAGACTGGAGTTCCAGCAGAGATTGGGAACATAGTTGATTAACGTTACTTTCGCATCGTTTGTTTAAACATCCTATCAATGCGCGCCTTATTTTCTTCAGCTTCTTTTTGAGCCTGCTTTGCAACCTTAAGAGCAGCCGCAGCATCATTAGAAGCTTTGCGTGCCTCTGCCATAGCGCTTGTGGCTTTGGCATCAGCAGTCGAGACGGTGGTAGCGCAGCCGCTGATAGTTGTCAGCCCAACAGTTGCCAAGGCTAGTAAAATTGCTAGATAAGTGACTTTAGACATTGTATCGCGACTCCTCATACGAAATTTATTACAAAGCAGCTACAGCTACTGACAATTAGGCATAATAATGCTTTATTTAGAGGCAAGTCGCAACTGTAAAATCGATGCCCAGGATAGTATCAATGACTATTACGGCCCTTAATTTAAATTTAGGTTTCTATCAGAAATTATGAATAATTTGAGACGACTAAGAGAACTTATCCGAGAATTGCGAGACCCTGACACCGGTTGTCTTTGGAATCGAGCACAAAACTTCAAATCGATAGTACCTTACGTAATTGAAGAGGCTTACGAGGTGAGTGATGTGGTCGAGAACGAAGACTGGTCTCATCTTCCGCGAGAACTAGGAGATCTCCTATATCAAGTTCTATATCTCAGTCAGCTGGGTGAGGAAGAAGGGCGATTCACGTTCGATTCAGTAGTAGGTGCACTGGAGCTTAAAATTTTGAGACGAAACCCAGAGATTACTGGAGCACAGATTAGCTCTGAAGACAATCTTAACACGAGCTTAAGATGGTCGGAGATTAAGTTAGAGGAACGCGAGGAGGAGGGGATGTATAGCATGCTCGATGACATTCCGAACACGCTTCCCTCTGTGCTTGCTGCGAAAAAAATTCAAGAGCGAGTCGAGAGCATAGGTTTTGAGCTATATTGTGTTGATGTCGCAATGGGTAAGGATAAAGAAGGATTAATTGGCTTAAAATCAGGATCCGAAAAGAGTAGTTCTGATTGCTTAGGTTCGGAAGATTTAGGTGCCTTAATGTTTGCACTTATTAATATCGGACTAGATCAGCGTATCGATTTAGATAGCGCTTTAAGAAAGGTAAACAAAAATGTTGAGCGTAGATTTCGAAAAATTGAGGAAGAGCTCGAATTACTTGGTGTGACTTTTCAGGAAATTAGCCTCGCTAAGCTCAGGAAACTATGGGATGACACAAAATCGTGAATTAGGTTTTCACCTAAACAGCATGAAACTAACTGTTTCTGAAAATTATAAAATCTGCGATTTCTTCGAGAATAGTGGTGTTCTCATCAATTTCTCGCAAGCATTGAATAGCATCGTCTCGCAACCTGAGGGCTGTTTTCTTTGCCTCGTCCATGCCTAAGAGGTTGGGGTACGTGGGTTTTTCCAGCTCTTGATCAGAACCTTGGGGTTTCCCAAGTTCCTCTGTCGTTCCTTCTACATCCAGAATATCATCTTGCACCTGAAAGGCTAACCCGACGCATTCAGAATATTTCTGGAGCTTTTCACGAATTGAGTGATCATCTTGTGCGCTAGACAAATATCCTAGCAATACGCTTGCGGTAATTAAATCTCCCGTTTTGTGCCGATGTATTAGTTCTAAGTCTGACAAGGTGACCGTTTGTCCGACTGCATCGAGGTCTAATGCTTGTCCTCCCGCCATCCCGGCTGGTCCACTCGCGTGCGCAAGAACTCGAAGCATCTCTACCCTAATTTCGGCGGATACACCTTGTGTGTTGTTTATTAATGACTCGAAGGCTAACGCCTGTAACGCGTCTCCGGCAAGGATCGCGGTTGCCTCATCAAATTGTTTGTGACAGGTTGGCCTCCCTCTCCTTAAATCATCATCGTCCATCGCAGGAAGGTCATCGTGGATCAGGGAGTACGCGTGTATAAGCTCAACGCTAGTCGCAGCAGCGTCCAGCACAATTTCGGAGCTACCAAATACCATGCCTGTGACATAGACTAATGCGGGTCTAAGTCGTTTTCCTGGAGCTAGAGCGGAATATCGCATAGCTGCGTGGAGCGAACGTGGCGGCATCGTTTCGTCTGGAAGACAATTTTAAGAGCAGCGTTGGTCCGTTCTTGTAGTGTTGGCAACAGATTTTTCAGACTCATTCGTGTGTATCATCGGTAGTTGGAGGTTCGAAATCAATTAATTCAACTGGTTGATTTTCGGCGTCTGAGGACAGCTGCAAAACTTTTTGTTCCGCCTTAGACAGCGCAGTTTGACATAATTTGGTTAAGGCCACGCCTCTTTCGAATTGTTTTATAGACTCTTCTAATTCAAAATCACCAGACTCCATTTGCAGGACGATCTCTTCGAGCTCTTCCATGGCTTTTTCAAAGTTGAAAGGTTTAGTGGCATTACTCTTTTTGTTCATAGACCAATTACGACTTCTCTCTGATAGTTATTGTTTAAGCATTATTGTCACTGCAACTGCGTCAAGTTAAACTATTGCCCACTTGTAGGTCAAATGCGCATTTTAAACTTGACTACATTCTTAGCTAGCATTTACACTAATTCCTCATTTAGACTGAGTCTAAACACATTACAAAAACTTCGTGGAGCTAGAGAAATGTCACTGAAAGGTAGTAAAACTGAGGAAAATCTTAAGGCAGCCTTTGCCGGAGAATCACAAGCGAATAGACGGTACCTATATTTTGCTCAAAAGGCTGATGTAGAAGGCTATAATGATGTATCAACCGTATTTCGTTCTACGGCTGAGGGCGAAACTGGACATGCTCATGGTCATTTAGAGTACTTGGAAGCAGTAGGAGATCCGGCGACAGGGGAGCCAATAGGCAGTACTGAGCTTAACTTGAAGGCTGCAATTGCTGGTGAAACACATGAGTATAGCGATATGTATCCAGGCATGGCTAAGTCAGCTAGAGAAGAAGGCTTTGATGAAATAGCAGATTGGTTTGAGACTCTAGCTAAAGCTGAGCGTTCGCATGCGAATCGCTTTCAAAAAGCTTTAGATTCGATGGATTAACTGTACCTCGCTAAGTTAGTGGACGTTAGGCCGGGCGTAAGCTCGGCCTCATCTTTTTCTATTTTTATTTGTTTTTGCGGCTCGGAGGTAGCGAATGCCTGAGAATAAGCACCGCGAGGGCAGCCTTGAAGCGCCTACTCGGTATCCGATCGACTGGAAATCTGACAAATTTAACGATCCGGAAGACTTAACTAAAGAACTTGAGCGTGTTTTCGATGTTTGTCACACATGCAGGCGATGCGTGAGTCTGTGCGAATCATTTCCGCGACTCTTTGACCTAATTGATGAGTCTCCGACACTTGAAGTCGACGGCGTTGAGAAATCCGATTTTAATAAAGTAGTTGATGATTGCTACTTATGTGATCTCTGCTATATGACAAAGTGCCCCTACGTACCTCCTCACGAGTGGGCTATAGATTTTCCTCACTTAATGCTGAGGGCAAAGGCTCAACGCTTTAAACAAGAAGGTGCATCCTTACGTGATAAAATTTTAACTAGCACTGATGTTGTTGGGAAAATCGGCTCCATACCCGTGGTTTCACAAGTAGTGAACGGAGCAAATAATTCCAAAATTCTGAGAAAGACTTTAGATGTCACGATGGGAATCCATCGTGAAGCACCCCTTCCAACTTTTCACTCCCGCACAGCGAGAAAACGTATTTCTCAGAAGAGCGAGTCTAGAGATATCGCCCAAAAAATCGGTTTGTTTGTGACTTGTTATGGGGATAAAAACGCTCCTGATATGGTTCAAGATATGATTGCTGTATTCGAGCATAATGAGATTGAAGTTGAATTAGTTAAATCAGAAAAATGCTGTGGCATGCCGAAGTTTGAATTGGGAGACCTGGCGTCTGTAGAAGCTCTCATGAGGCGAAATATTCCTGAGTTACTCTATTTTGTGGATAAAGGACTGAAGATAACTGCACCGATTCCTAGCTGCGTGTTAATGTACCGGCAAGAACTTCCGTTACTTTTTCCGGAAAATAAAGATGTCGCGATGGTGAGTAATTCAATTGTTGATCCCTTTGAATTTTTAATAAGCCTGCACGATGCGGGTAGTTTAAAGACTGATTTTAAACAACCATTCGGCAAATTAGCTTATCACGTGCCCTGTCATCAACGAGTACAGAATATCGGGCTCAAAACTAAGCAAGTTCTTGAACTGGTGCCCGATAGCGAGGTCGTGGTCATTGAACGTTGCTCAGGACATGATGGCACCTATGCTGTTAAAAAAGAGCATTACGATTCAGCAAAACGGATATGTAAACCAGTTATTAAAAGAATCACTGATGCCCAAGTTGATCAATACCTAAGTGATTGCCCGATGGCAGGCGATCTGATCTCACAAGGGATAACTGAGATACCCCATGTGTCATCTGCATTTAGTATCCTTAAAACTGCGTATGGAATATAAAATATGGCAAATATACTTACCAGAACCGATTTACTAAGTTTAGAAGATTACCAGGAGAGAAGGGCATCAATGCGTCAAGAGTTGATGGCTCATAAATCAATACGTTATATAGGCTTAGGGGACCATGTTGGCTTGTATTTTGAGGATCGTCGGACCGTTCAATATCAGATCCAAGAAATGCTGAGAATAGAACGCATTTTCGACCGCACTGGGATTGAAGAAGAGCTTAACGCTTATAATCCTCTAATTCCGACTGGGCGAAATTTGAAAGCTACTATGATGATTGAATATCCTGATGAAGTTGAGAGGCGCAAAGCGCTAGTAAAGCTTAAAGGAATTGAGGATTGTGTTTACATCAGTGTCGGCGAGGGTGAGCGAGCTCAAGTATTTGTCGATGAAGATATGGACAGAACTAACGACGATAAGACGGCGGCTGTTCATTTCCTTCGGTTCGAGTTTTCCGATTTGCAGCTCAGTAGTATTAAAGCAGGGTCAGGCTTTGTCGTGGGTATAGAACATTCTGAATACCAAGATGAGTTCCGTCTTTCTAGTGGCGATACGTTCGACTCACTTGTTGGAGATTTTGATTGATAAAAAGAGCTCCTCAACCATAAAAAATATTACTGATCGTGGTAAAGATTTTTAGCTATACTTGTTGCAATTTTTGTAAGGCTAAAGAAATGTGTATGAGTATAAGTAATTGAGCGCGAGTTATGATGCCTCCGCTATAGAGGTCTTAACCGGGTTAGATCCAGTAAAAAAGCGCCCCGGGATGTACACCGACACTGCTCAGCCAAACCACCTTATTCAGGAAGTGGTTGATAATAGCGTCGACGAGGCAATAGCTGGCCATTGTAAGGAAATCCGAGTTTGTCTCAATAAAAACGGTTCAATAACTGTCAGCGATGATGGTCGAGGAATGCCAGTTGATAAGCATCCTGAAGAAAAAGTAACTGGAGTAGAGGTAATACTGACTCGGCTACATGCTGGGGGTAAGTTTTCGAAAAAAAATTATAAGTTTTCTGGAGGCCTACATGGGGTCGGGGTTTCTGTTGTTAATGCTTTGTCGAAAACCCTAGAGATTCGAGTCAAACGAGATGGAATCGAATACCAGATGCTTTTCGCCAATGGGGATAAGAAATCCGAGTTGATGGAGGTTGGGAAAGTAGGCGCCAAAAATACCGGTACAGCGCTAACATTCGTGCCAGATCCCAAGTATTTCGATTCGCTAAAAATATCGATATCAAAATTAAAACATGTGCTACGTGCGAAAGCAGTGTTATGCCCGGGATTAAAAGTTTCTTTTGAAGTTGAGAATGATAAAGAAAAAAAAATCGAATGGCTCTATGCTGATGGGTTGACGAGTTACTTGCGTGAATCGATGCCTGAGTATGCCCTTCTTCCTTCGGAGGCGTTTATAGGTGACATGGATGGTATTCATGCCTCTACGCAGTGGGCGATCCAGTGGCTTGCAGAGGACGGCGTACCTATAACTGAGAGTTATGTGAATTTGGTGCCTACAATTCAGGGAGGTACTCATGTAACGGGTTTGAAGCAAGGGTTGCTCGATGCAGTTAGGGAGTTCTGTGAAAACCGCAACTTACTGCCTCGAGGAGTGAAACTATCTGGAGATGATGTGTTTGATAGGTGTGCTTACATCATCTCCGTTAAAATGGAAGAGCCACAGTTTTCTGGGCAAACGAAAGAACGTCTGTCGTCTCGGTCCTGCATGACTTTTATTGCCGGAGTTGTTCGAGATTCGTTCAGTCTTTGGCTGCATCAGCATGTCGAAATTGGTGAGAAAATCTCAGAAATCTGTATCACTAGAGCTCAAAGTAGGCTGAAAGAAGCGAAAACTGTCAGGAAAAAGATCACTGGTTCTGGCCCTGCACTTCCAGGAAAGCTCGCGGATTGTTCCTCTCAAAATATTGATAAAACAGAATTATTCTTGGTCGAAGGGGATTCTGCAGGAGGTTCTGCAAAACAGGCTAGAGACAGAGAATTCCAAGCTATATTGCCCTTGAGAGGAAAAATTCTTAATACTTGGGAAATCGAATCAGCTCAAGTACTTGCGTCAAACGAGGTGCATGACATCTCTGTAGCGTTAGGTATCGAGCCAGGCACTGATGATTTGGGGAAATTACGCTACGGTAAAGTTTGTGTACTTGCTGACGCCGATTCGGATGGGTTACATATTGCTACCTTATTGTGCGCTTTGTTTGTAAGGCACTTCCGAACTCTAGTTGAAAATGGTCATGTTTATGTGGCGATGCCACCTCTTTATCGAATTGATGTTGGGAAGTTGGTTTTCTATGCATTAGATAATCAGGAAAAAGAAGGGGTCTTGGATCGTATTGCTGCTGAAAAGTTGAAAGGTAAGGTTAATGTGCAGCGCTTCAAAGGATTAGGCGAGATGAATCCATTACAGTTGCGTGAAACTACTATGGCCCCCGACACTAGAAGGTTAGTGAGGTTAACATTAGAGAGTTTTGGTAAAACAGAGAAGTTTATGGATATGTTATTAGCAAAAAAACGATCTTCTGACAGGCGTGTTTGGCTCGAAACGAAAGGTAACCTGGCGTCTAACCTCAAATTGAGTGAATCAGATGTCTGAAGATAACACTCCAATAGAAGAGACTCTTTCTTTAGAAGAGTTTACTGAACAGGCTTACCTAGACTATTCCATGTATGTCATATTAGATCGAGCTTTACCTCACGTGGGCGATGGTTTGAAGCCAGTCCAACGTCGAATAATATACGCCATGTCTGAACTTGGACTCGATGCTACTGCAAAGTTTAAGAAGTCTGCACGAACTGTAGGGGACGTGCTAGGGAAATTCCATCCACATGGAGACACTGCGTGTTACGATGCTATGGTATTAATGGCGCAGACGTTTAGTTATCGCTACCCATTAATCGATGGCCAAGGAAATTGGGGATCAATCGATGACCCGAAAGCGTTCGCGGCTATGCGTTATACCGAGTCTAGGCTAATGCCTTATGCTGAAGTGCTGCTTTCAGAGCTCGGTCAAGGGACCGTTGATTGGACGTTGAATTTTGATGGAACTTTAGAGGAACCAGCGGTACTTCCTGCCCGCTTACCAAATGTTCTTTTGAACGGTACTACAGGAATAGCGGTCGGCATGGCTACAGATGTGCCGCCACATAACATCATTGAAGTAGGCGCAGCCTGCATATGTCTGTTAGATAAGCCCCGCTCAACCGTAGACGATTTGTGTAAATTCATTAAAGGGCCAGATTTTCCCGGGGGCAGTGAAATAATCACTGCAACTAGTGAAATCCAAGAAATGTACAAGTCTGGTAATGGAAGTATCAAACTCCGGGCAAGGTGGACAAAGGAAGACGGCAATATCGTGGTGTTTGCGCTACCTTATCAAAGTTCGAGCTCTAAAATTCTCGAGCAAATAGCTGGACAGATGTCTGACAAAAAATTGCCTATGCTGGAGGATTTAAGAGATGAATCAGATCATGAAAATCCTGTTCGGCTAATTCTAGTTCCACGCTCAAATAGAGTCGACTGCGATGCCTTGATGAATCATCTTTTTGCTAAAACAGAACTAGAAAAAAATTATAGAGTTAATCTAAATGTGATTGGTTTGAACGGCCTTCCAGCTGTTAAGAATCTTAAATCATTACTAGTAGAATGGATTCAGTTCAGAACTGCCACTGTTACTCGGAGGCTAAATTATAGACTGGAAAAAGTTTTGTCCCGCCTCCATATTTTGGACGGGTACCTCATAGCTTTTTTAAATATTGATGAGGTGATTCGGATTATTCGTAATGAGGATCATCCAAAGAATGTTCTTATGAAAGCGTTTTCGCTTTCAGAGATTCAAGCGAACGCGATCTTAGACCTAAGGCTGCGATTTATCGCACGCCTTGAAGAACACAAAATTATCGACGAACAAAAACAGTTAGACGAAGAACGGAAATCGATAGAAAAACTATTAAGTTCAAAGGCTAGATTAAAGACTTTAATAAAAAAAGAGATCCAAGAAGATGTTAAGCTTTATGGCGACGAGAGATGCTGTCCATTGGTCGAGCGCGAAGCGGCACAGGCACTATCTGAAGCTCAATTACTTACAGCTGAAGCGATTACTGTCGTTTTGTCTTCAAAAGGATGGGTTCGCGCTGCGAAAGGTCACGAAGTGATCGCAAGCGAATTGTCGTTTAAGCCAGGGGATGAGTTTCAAGGCTTCTCGCGTGGCAAAAGCAACAACAGTATACTGTTTTTTGACTCCGCAGGAAGAGCTTACACATTGCAGTCGCATATATTGCCTTCCGCTAGGGGGCTCGGCGAACCTCTAACAGGCTGGCTATCTCCACCTGATGGAGCACTCTTCGTGGGTACCCTGTTTCACGATGCGGCCAAGCATATTCTACTTGCGACAACATTTGGATATGGTTTTGTCGCAAGTGAAGAAGGCCTTGTTACTAAGAATAAAGCAGGTAAGAGTTTAGTTAGTGTCAAAAATGGTGCCCAATTGCTGCCTCCGATAGAGGTGGCTAATATTGATGAAGAATGGGTCGCATGCGTAAGCAACATTGGAAATCTCTTGATATTTCCAGTGGCAGAATTGCCATTACTATCCAAAGGGAAAGGTCAGAAAATCATGCAGTTTCCGACCAAGAAACTTAATTCAGGAGAAGAATATTTAGTTGGAATAGTGGTGTTAGGTCAAGAGGATCATTTAAAGGTGATCTACGATGATGGGCGAGAACGCTTAATGAAAACTGCGGAGCAAGAAGACTACGTAAGTAGCAGAGCATTAAGAGGGAAGAAGTTGCCAACCAAGCGTAGTCCGATTATCAAGCTGGAAAGAGTGATCAAGAGCTAAATCTGCGCAAGTGGTATTTTTGAGCCCTTTTTGGCGATCTCTCTGACAAATGTTGGCATTAGGTAGCCAGACAATCTTGTTCTGAGTTGCGTCTCTAGATTGAGTGCCTCGGTATCTGAGACTTCAAAATGCGATGCTCCTTTGACGCGGTCTAACAGATGCATGTAATACGGCAAAACTCCCGCAGAAAATAAGACCTCGGACAGTTCCGTAAGTGTCTTAATGTCGTTGTTAATATTTTTCAATAGAACCGATTGATTTAGCAATATTAATCCATTGTCTTTACATCTGCGGAGAGATTCGATGGTTAAGTTATCTAATTCATTCGGGTGGTTAACATGGACAACAAGGGATGTGTTTAACGAGGTGTCGCGCATGAGTCTGGTAAATCGTTTAGTTACTCGACTAGGCAGTACGATAGGAAGTCTAGAATGGATACGGAGTCTCTCGACGTGCTTTATTCGTTGAAGTGATTCAAAAATGGTTTCTAATTCTTGATCATCTAATATCAAAGGATCGCCACCACTTAAGATTACTTCTTTGATGCTTAGGTCTCGCGAGATCTGTTCGATTGCGTTTTCTAACGCTTTTGCCTTAACCATATGTTGGTAGGGAAATGCTCGTCTAAAACAGTAACGACAATTAATCGCACAAGCGCCCGTCGCAACAAGTAAAGCACGCCCATGATACTTTTGTAATAGGCTACTATCTTTTTTGAACGGTTCTTCCCCGACCGGATCATCACTAAAATTTTGAGGACTCAGTAGCTCACCGCTAGTAGGCAGTACTTGTAGCAATAGTGGGTCATTTGGATCTCGAGGTTTGATTCGACTCGCATATGCCTGTGTAACCCTAAAAGGAAAGTATGTTTTCGTCGATATCAGTTGATCAATTTGGTTAATGTCCAATTCTAGTACGGATAGTAGATCTTCTATGCGCGTGTACGAGTTTACTAGTTCTTTTCGCCAATTCATTCTTAGGCTCTGCAGTGCTGTTCGCGTTATAATACCTTTATTTATCTAAATAGGAGCTACTAAAGTTTTATGGCAACTTATAGTACAAATCAATTTAAGCCCGGCCTAAAGATTCTGGTCGATGGCGATCCTCATACTATCTTAGTCAACGACATAGTAAAGCCTGGAAAGGGTCAAGCATTTAATCGGATTAAAATTCGTAATCTAAAAAACGGTAGGGTTGTTGAGAAAACACTGAAGTCTGGTGAAAGTATTGAGGCGGCAGATGTGTTAGAAGTGGAACTTCAATACCTATATAACGACGGTAATGATTGGTATTTCATGGACGCCAAAACGTTTGATCAGGTGTCGGCTAATTTGGATGCGGTTGGAGAAGCGCGGTTTTGGCTTAAAGGTCAAGAAATATGTGATGTGACGCTATGGAACGATCTTCCCATACTTGTGGTTCCTCCTAATTTCGTAGTGCTAGAAGTCTCGGAGAGTGATCCTGGTTTAAAGGGCGATACTGCTTCTGGAGGAACTAAGCCAGCAGTTCTTGAGACAGGGGCCACAGTCAAAGTGCCGTTATTTGTTGAACAGGGCGAGTCCATACGAATTGACACTAGGACTGGGGAGTATGTGTCACGTTCTAAAGAAAGCTAGGTCTTAAGTAGTGCCTGACTCCGACTCTCGTAGTATGACCATAGGCGATTTGGTCCGGCGTCGTGCCAGTCTACTCCAAGAGATCCGGACTTATTTCAGGTCTGAAGGAGTGACTGAAGTAAACACGCCAATTTTGAGTAAATTTGGTTCATGCGAACCGGCATTGAAAAATCTCACGTTAAATAGAGGCAAGAAAAAATTTCTTAGAACATCTCCAGAAAGTTATTTAAAGCAGCTTTTATCGCACAACATCGGGGATATTTATGAAATAGGATCTGTGTTCCGTGATGAAGAAAGTGGGCCTCTTCACCTCGAAGAATTTACTATGGTCGAGTGGTATCGAACTAAGATCAATTTACATGCTTTAATAGACGATGTAAGGAGATTATTAGTTAGCTGCGGTTATCAGTCGACTATCGATATAGTGACTTATGGGGAGCTATTTGATCTCGCGAGCGGGTTAGACCCACATAATTGTGATAACTCAGAACTTGTCTCAGTCGCTATTGACGGGGGTGTGCGTTTAAAAAAGAGCGATCTCAATGATAGAGCCCTGTTATTGGATTCAGTCTATGTTTCTACCGTGGAACCATTGTTAAAATCGTTCAAACCTATCTTTGTTATTGATTATCCAAAGGAACACCGTGCTTACGCACGACTTTCGGAAACTACCGACGCAGTCGCACTTCGTTTCGAACTAATAATTAATGGCATCGAAATAGCTAATGGATACGACGAAATTATTGAAAGCGGGGAGCAAAAAGATACATTTAACGCTGAGAATAATTTAAGGGAAAAGAGAGGATTAGAGCAAATGGAGCTTGACGCTCCTTGGTTGGATGCACTTGCGTCGGGCATGCCAGCAGTTTGTGGTGTCGCGTTGGGGCTTGAGAGATTAGCAATGGTATTGTGGCAAATTAAAAATATTCGCGACATTTCTTTAAATACTCAATAAAATTAATTACTTATGAGTGATTTCTTATGTACAATATAATAAATTATAGTTGGGCGTAAAATCATGCGAAAAGATTTAAAGTCGCCAGCCGCGCGGTTACTCTCACAAAATGGCGATATAAGAGAGCATCTTTCCGGCTTCAGTGAGAGGTTGGAACAACAACTGATGGCTGAAGAAGTGACGAACGCCATAGATAGGGGCGAAGTGTTGATTTGTGAAGCCGGCACTGGCACTGGCAAAACACTTGGGTATCTAACGCCGATATTTTTGTCTAATAAAAAGTCAATTGTTTCAACGGCTACTAAGGCCCTGCAAGACCAACTATATTATCGAGACATCCCTGTTCTTAATAATACAATTACGTCCCCGAAAAACGTCGCGCTATTGAAAGGTAGGCAAAATTATTTGTGCATTTACAGGATGGGCAAAAGCTTTGGAGACCCTAGAGTTGATGCTGAGAATCAACGATTGCTAGGCAATACCAGCAAGTGGGCGGAGCAGACACTGACCGGAGACCTCGACGAGCTGAAAATCCTTGAGGACGGTTCAAGTATAAGGCCTTTTATTACATCGACTACGGATAATTGTTTGGGGGCAGATTGCCCGTCCTTTAGCGGTTGTCATGTTGTTAAGGCGCGGAAAGAAGCCGCTGCAGCTGATGTCGTTGTGGTGAATCATCATCTTTTATTTGCTGACATAGAGTTGAAGGAAGGTGGATTCGCTGAGCTACTACCCGATGCTGATATAGTGATTTTAGATGAGGCTCACAAAGTGCCTGACGTCGCTTCATTGTTTTTCAGTCGTTCCATATCGGCGCGGCAAATCTCCATGTTTTGCCAGGATTGCAAGCAAGCGGTTCAAAAAGAAGCTCCGGACATGTTGACGCTTACTTCTGATTTGGAAAAACTCGAACAGTGTCAACGCAGTCTTCGTGCCCAGATTAAATCTAAGAGTTCTAGGCTCACTTGGGAAAGTCTAAAACAGAGCAATGAGATAAGTGAAAAAGTCGGCGATGTGGGTCGCCTGTTAAGAAAGATTGGCGAGCAACTTGAAATTGCGGAAGAACGTGGAATAGAACTCGCACATTGCTACGTGCGAGTTATCAATCTGAAAGATAAATGGATTGTGTTTGAAAATCAGGCGACTAGTGACCACGTTCATTGGGTAGAACTAGCGAGCTATAACTTTACACTTTTCGATACGCCCATCAATGTTGCTAAAGAATTCTTTGCTGTAGTTGAGAACTCAGATGCAACCTGGATCATGACATCCGCAACCTTGGCGGTAAAAGGCGACTTTAGCTACTTTAAAAATTATTTAGGGTTACAGAGTGCGAAGGAATGTTTTCTTGAGAGCCCCTTTGATTATCAGGGACAAGCTTTGCTCTATCTCCCAGGTTTAAAAATCGCTCCTAGCGATTTTGATTATGAAAAACGCCTTATTGAGGCGGCTTTGCCAGTGCTAGAAGCTAGCGAAGGACGAGCTTTTTTTCTCTTCACAAGCTACCGTTCTTTACATATAGCCGCTTCTATTATGCGTACTTACGACCACTACCCTTTGTTAGTGCAAGGTGAAGCGCCTCGCAATCAAATTTTAAAAAGCTATCAGAGCACTCCTAAAGCGGTTCTGCTTGGCACCTCTTCGTTCTGGGAAGGTATTGATGTGCGCGGTTCGCAATTAAGTGTCGTCATCATTGACAAATTACCATTCATGCCGCCCACAGATCCGGTTATTGAGGCTCGTATCACTCGCCTGACCGAAGTAGGTGAAAATGCGTTTGAGAAAATACAGATTCCTCATGCAGTGACAGTCTTAAAACAAGGGGCGGGAAGATTGATCCGGGATTTTAAGGATAGAGGTGTCTTAATGTTAGGCGACAACCGCATTGAAACGCGGGCCTATGGGGAAACTTTTCTTGAGTCTTTGCCTCCAATGCGAATAACTAATGATATCGAAGATGTACAAATATTTTTTGATCCTTCACGTTAATTGGGAGGATCTTAAGTAGGTCTACTTATGAAAACTGTTTTTAGCTTTCTTGTATACTGTACCCATGACCTAGCAAACGAGAAAAGTGGAAATGACTGACAAAAAAATTTTGATCGCGAAAATAACGGCCATGTTGGACATGCAAAACGAAATGAATTGTCAGGTCGATCGTGATTGGGTCAATCAAAATCGCGAGTGGTATCGGGCTATATGGATCGAGTGCGCGGAACTTATGGATCATTTTGGTCATTGGAAATGGTGGAAGCATTCCTCAACCGATTGGCCGCAAGTGATTTTAGAAATTGTCGACATCTGGCATTTTGGTTTGAGCCTTAAACTTACAAAATCTACGGATGTCGGTAGCCTGGCGGAAGTTATAGCTACTGATTGGAGTAGCGAAATCAATGATTTTGAGTTCCTGGAAGGAGTTGAAATAATTGCACTCGACGCGCTTCATAATCGAGAATTCAACGCGGCGATAGTGAGAGTATTGTTGCTGAAATGCGGTGCTGATTTTAACACCTTGTACAGAAATTATGTGGGCAAAAATATTCTTAATCTGTTTAGACAAGAGAATGGTTACAAGGATGGGACATATATAAAGATATGGAATGGGGAAGAGGATAATGAAGTGTTGGCTCGCCTTATGCTAGACATGGATAGTGACTCAGCCTCTTTTATTAAAGACGTACAAGCGGTCCTTGAGCGAAACTATCCAGGCACAGATTAAATATATCGGCTTGATTTTAAGATTTGGGTATTTTAACTCTCTAGGAATTTCTCGGCGTCTAAGGCGGCCATACAGCCGCTTCCAGCTGAGGTAATGGCTTGCCGGTAAATGGGGTCGGAAACATCACCCGCAGCGAAAACTCCTTGCACGCTGGTTTGTGTTGCGTATGGGCTGTTCGAGTAGCCAACTTTTATATATCCACTGTCCATTGCTACTTGGCCTTCAAAGATAGTTGTATTTGGCTGATGACCAATAGCAACGAAGACACCGAGAGCTTCTATTTCGGCGGTATCACCAGACTTAGTGTCACGCAACCTGACACCAGTAACCCCAGATGCATCTCCTAGCACTTCATCAAGGGTGCTATTCCACTGGATTGCTACGTTTCCACTTTCGGCTTTTGCAAGTAATCGGTTGGAAAGAATTTTTTCAGACCTAAATGCATCCCGTCGATGAACCACTGTAACTTTACTCGCGATGTTGGAAAGATAGAGTGCTTCCTCTACCGCAGTATTTCCTCCACCTATCACTGCAACTGGTTTATTTTTGTAAAAAAATCCGTCACAGGTAGCGCATGCGGAGACTCCTTTCCCTTTATAGGCCTCCTCTGAATCTAAACCTAAGTATTTCGCGGAAGCTCCCGTGGCGATGATTAGGGCATCGCAAGTATACGAATGACTGTCGGCCCATACCGAGAATGGTCGTTTACTCAAATCAACTTTATTCACATTGTCGTAAACTAACTCCGTACCAAATTTTTCGGCGTGCCGTTTCATTCTCTCCATCAATTCTGGGCCTTGAACTCCCAGATCGTCTCCGGGCCAGTTGTCAACGTCTGTGGTAGTCGTCATTTGGCCTCCGACTTCTACGCCAGTAATAAGCAGTGGTGAAAGCGCAGCCCTCGCGGCATAGACTGCCGCAGTATAGCCAGCTGGCCCAGAGCCTATTAAAATTATTCTATGGTGATTTTGTTTCATGGGATAAATGCTAGCATGTTTTGCAACCCATTTGAGACAAATTTTTAGCTATATACAAAACCAGTCTTCGGATAAAATATTAAGCTAGAAAGTTAATATAGAAGCGAATTGAGAATGCCGGACTTACCTAAAGACATGAAGGGAATACAGATCTTGGAACCGGGAGGGCCAGACGTCCTTGTGCCTAAAGTGTGCGAATTACCTATTATCAAAAACACTGAAGTTCTAATAAAAGTACACGCGGCAGGAGTTAACCGTCCCGATTGCCTGCAGAGAGCTGGTTTGTATGTTGCGCCAAAGGATGCAAGTGCTTTGCCTGGGCTTGAAGTTTCCGGTGAGATAGTTGCTACAGGAACTAACGCCGGCGATTGGAATGTCGGCGACAAAGTTGCAGCTTTGACGCACGGAGGCGGTTATGCCGAATACTGTGCCGCAGAGTTCAGCCATTGTCTGCCATGGCCTGTTGGCTTGAGTGCTGAAGAAGCCGCCACATTGCCAGAGACCACGTTTACTGTGTATCACAATTTGATGGATAGAGGTGAGCTCCAGCGTGGGGAAGTAGTTTTAATTCATGGTGGGAGTAGTGGTATTGGCTCTACCGCTATACAGATAGCCAAGGCGGCTGGAGCGACAGTGATCGTAACAGCGGGGAGTCAGGAAAAATGTGACTATTGCTTGAGGCTAGGGGCAGATTTTGCGATTGATTACAACACTAGTGATTTTGTGCAAGAAGTCCGTGACATTCAAAGTGATTCTGGCGTTGATGTAATTTTGGATATGGTGGCCGGAGCGTATGTGAAAAAGAATATAGGACTTTTGGCGCTAGATGGAAGATATATAATGATCGCTTTTTTGGGCGGTATCAGAGCTGAAATTAATTTCGGACAGTTCCTGGCAAAAAGATTAGTCTTGAAAGGTTCTACATTAAGACCGCAATCGGTTAGCCAGAAAGCGGTCATAGCTTCCCAAGTTCTTTCTCATGTTTGGCCTCTAGTAGTTGATGGTCAAGTAACAAGCAACGTATACGCGTCTTTTCCGCTAACAGATGCCAGTGAGGCTCATCGTCTTATGGAAAGCAGTGGGCATCTAGGCAAGATTGTCCTAAAGGTTATATAATGCGGTCCACAACAGCCTCGCAAAGTCATGCGGCCAGCCGCAGCTTTCGCGAATATAGGGCTAAGCCATCTACCTTACGTATGTGAAAAATCAGCGTTGCCCATAGGAGGTATCGAAATGAGATCAGATTATTTGTTTACTAGTGAATCCGTGTCCGAAGGACATCCTGATAAAGTATGTGACAGAATTTCTGACGCTATTGTTGATGCTTACCTTGGGGCAGATCCACTGTCGAGAGTGGCGGTCGAGACGTTGACTACCACTAATCGCGTAGTGATAGCGGGAGAGGTTCGCGGGCCAAGCACAATTGATGAGATCGCTATTGAAACGATTGCGCGGAATGCGATCAGGAATATTGGATATGAGCAAGATGGCTTCCATTGGAAAAACGCGCGCGTTAGTTGTCATGTTCATAACCAATCGAGTGATATAGCTCAGGGTGTTGATAGTGCTGAAGATAAAGATGAGGGTGCTGGAGACCAAGGTATTATGTTTGGTTACGCATGTCAGGAAACTGAAGTTTTAATGCCTGCACCGATACACTATAGCCATCGTATATTGGAGAATTTAGCTGCAGCCCGTCATCAAGGAGATGCCGATGGGCTAGGGCCTGATTCTAAGAGTCAACTCACTCTTAAATATGAAGATGGGAAGCCCGTTGGAGCGACTTCTATTGTTGTTTCTACCCAGCACGCTGAAGGGTTAAGTCAAAATGATGTTAGAGAATTAGTTAGGCCATATGTGATCAATTCGATTCCTGAGGGCTGGATGTGTAGTGAAGAGGAGTTTTACGTCAATCCGACTGGACGCTTTGTGATTGGTGGGCCAGACGGTGATGCGGGATTAACTGGAAGAAAAATTATTGTTGATACTTATGGCGGCGCGGCTCCACACGGAGGAGGTGCGTTCTCTGGGAAAGATCCTACCAAAGTGGATAGATCAGCCGCTTATGTTGCTCGATATCTCGCAAAGAATATCGTCGCGGCTGGATTTAGTGAAAAATGTACCATACAGCTTGCTTATGCGATTGGCGTAGCAAAACCTTTATCGGTTTATGTTGATACACATGGGACTGGTACGGTGAGTGAGGGAGCACTTGAAAAAGCAATTGGGAAAGTTATCGATCTTAGCCCTCGGGGAATACGAGAGCACTTACAATTGAGCCGACCCATATATGAGCGTACGGCTGCTTATGGACATTTTGGACGTGCTTCATCTGACGATGGTGGGTTTACTTGGGAAAAAACAGATCTTGTTGATTCCCTGAGAAGTGAGCTTTCTTAGTCTTCTATGCGTATCGTTGTGTAAGTAGTAAAAATGTGATTGTTATACTGTTAGAAAGATATTACCAGAGGATTGAAAAGTGCTTCAGAAAACAAAAAGTAGTCGGGTTGTGAAAGCTAGGAATTCAAAGATTAAGAAAGATTTCGTCGTTGCCGATCTCTCATTAGCTGATTTTGGGCGAAAGGAGATAGCGTTAGCCGAACAAGAAATGCCCGGTTTGATGGCTTTGAGGGATGAGTTCGGAAAAACGAAGCCACTCAAAGGTGCACGTATAACCGGGTCCTTGCACATGACGATTCAGACCGCTGTATTAATAGAAACTTTGCAACACCTAGGAGCTAAAGTTCGATGGGCTAGTTGCAACATTTTTTCTACCCAAGACCATGCCGCCGCCGCGATTGCAAAGCAAGGAACGCCAGTTTATGCCGTGAAAGGCGAATCAATTGAAGACTATTGGTCTTATACGGATAAAATTCTAGATTGGGGTAATGGGAAAGGCCCCAATATGATTTTAGACGATGGTGGCGATGCCACTATATTTGTGATTCTCGGCTATCAAGCTGAAGAAGACCCATCGATATTGAATAAGACACCTGCAAATGATGAAGAGGCCATGCTCTTCGCTCAACTAAAAAAATCGTTGAAGAGAGATCCCGGCAGATTTCACAGAATTCTCAGAGAAATTCGTGGGGTTACAGAAGAAACGACAACTGGAGTCCACCGGTTATATCAACTGCTGGAGAAGAATCAGTTGTTATTTCCTGCGATGAACGTGAACGACTCTGTAACTAAATCAAAGTTTGATAATTTATATGGCTGCCGACATTCGTTGGTAGATGCGATTTTTAGGGCAACAGATGTCATGATTTCTGGAAAAGTTGCGGTGGTTGCGGGTTACGGTGATGTAGGGAAGGGCTCATGCCAGTCCTTGAAGGGTCAAGGTGCGCGCGTGATTGTTACCGAGATTGATCCGATTTGTGCCCTTCAAGCGTCCATGGAAGGCTATGAGGTAATGCCCATGGACCAAGCATGTCTCGAAGGCGATATATTCGTAACAACCACTGGCAATGCCGATGTGATCACTGAGCAGCACATGAAAAAAATGAAGGATTTGTCAATTGTCTGCAACATTGGTCATTTTGATAGTGAGATCCAGGTTGAAAAATTGAGAAAATACAAATGGACCGAAATTAAACCGCAAGTTCATAAAATTGCCATTAAGCCAAATAAAAGTATTCTTCTTTTGGCTGAAGGGAGATTGGTTAATCTTGGCTGCGCTACCGGTCACCCAAGCTTTGTTATGTCGGCGAGTTTTACAAATCAAACTATAGCTCAAATAGAGATGTTCAACCATCCCGAGCGGTACCCACTCGGGGTCTATGTGCTTCCTAAACTTTTGGATGAAAAAGTAGCTCGTCTGCATTTAGATAAACTTGGTGTAGGTTTGGATACACTGAAGAAAAAACAGGCGGATTATATCGGCGTCCCGGTGAATGGGCCGTACAAACCAGACCACTATAGATACTGATCTGAATACTGCGTACATAGTAACTTTTTGTTGACATGTCTGGAGCAAATTAAAAGCATTGGGCTCAGGGCCTTCCGACCTATTGTCATGGCGATGTGAATATGTGCGACAGTCCGAGTATAATGATGGACTGTGGTATTGCTAGATTAGTGGTTTAAAAATGGGCTTGAAACTATACAACTCTTTGACGCGGGGAAAAGAAAAATTTCAACCGATTAGGTCGGATGAAGTGTCGATGTATGTTTGTGGTCCTACTGTCTACAACCCGCCGCATATAGGAAATGCTAGGGCAGCGGTTGTGTTCGATGTTTTGTATCGCTCATTACAGCGACATTATTCCAACGTGCGCTATGTCCGAAATATAACTGATCTAGACGACAAGATTAATGCCGCAGCGGCAGAACAAAACGTCTCTGTTACCGAGATTACTAACAAGTACACACAACAATATCACGACGATATTTCCGCGCTGGGAGTTTTACCACCTAATGTAGAACCAAAAGCGACAGAGCATATACCTCAGATGATCGAGCTGATCCAAACGCTATTATCCAAAGGGCATGCTTACGCTAAAGACGGACATGTGTTGTTCGACGTCCCCTCTTTTGATTCATACGGGAGGTTGTCAGGTCAGAAATTGTTAGATATGCAGGCTGGCTCAAGGATTGAAGTCGAATCCTATAAGAACAGTCCTTACGATTTTGTACTTTGGAAGCCGTCTTCTGATGATCTGCCTGGCTGGGATAGTCCCTGGGGGCGAGGCAGGCCTGGCTGGCACATGGAGTGTTCTGCAATGATCAAAGAGCATTTAGGCTCTGTAATTGATATTCATGGTGGCGGGAATGATCTCCAGTTCCCACATCACGAAAATGAGATTGCACAATCCTGCTGTGCCAATAATGAAGTAGCTCTCGCAAAGTATTGGGTACATAACGGGTTTGTAGAGATTGGAGACGAGAAAATGTCAAAGTCTCTAGGCAATGTGCTTTTAGTAAAGGAGCTACTTAGTTTATATCCTGGAGAAGTGATTAGGCTTGCTCTGATTAAAACAAAGTATAGGGAGCCAATAAGTTGGGGCGTCGAATTGCTAGACCAAGCGCAAGAGCAGTTGAATAAAATATATGGCGCGCTTCGGAAGCTAAGTCCTATTGACGTGACGGGCCGTAAATTAGAACCATCTCAACGTTTCTGCAAAGCAATGGACGATGATCTAAATACGTCGCTCGCCATTACAGAACTAGTGTCTCTGACGGTTAAGGCGAAGCGCGAAAGTAATTACTCCGAGCTTGCGAGGATTAAGAGCAATATTCTTGGCGCAGGAAATGAATTAGGACTCCTTCAAGGCTCGCCGGATGAATGGTTCAAATCCAAGCCCACTTTAGACTTAGATATAAAGAAAGTGGAAGCTTTAATTGCAAAAAGAAATGCTGCCCGCATCACCTCCGATTGGGGTAGCGCTGATGCCGCGCGGGATGAATTGCTGAACATGGGAGTGCAAATTTTAGATACTGAAAATGGGACGGAGTGGCGGGCAAAATGACTCAAAGTAACCACGATGTAGAGCTTAAAGCGTCTCAAGAAATCTTGGATGCTCAAAAAGAGTTGTCAGAAATGTTTGATTTATTCGATGACTGGACAGATAAATACCAATGCATTATCGACTTTGGGCGGCAAGCCGATCCATTCCCAGAGGAATGGAAGACCGAAGCGAATAGGCTTGATGGTTGCCAATCGCAGGTATGGATGGTGACTAAACGTAAAGATGACTTGTTAGAATATGCCGCCACCAGTGACTCAGCAATCGTGGCCGGGCTGATCGCAATGCTACTCTCCGTGTATTCCAATAGAAGGCCCTCTGAAATTTTGTCTACGCCGCCTGAATTTATTAAAGACCTAGACTTGTCCGACCATCTGTCTCCTACTAGAAGCAATGGGTTACATGCGATGATCCAGCGAATTAGACATTTCGCTGTTGAGGCCATGATTAACAAATCTCTAACAGAAGAAAAATAACATCATGAATCGGCAGTTTAAGGAAAGTAAAATATTAGAGCTTCCTTCCCTTGAGAAGGACACGCTACTTGCATGGGAGGAGGCTAAGGTATTTCCTGCCCTTGACGAAATTAGAAAAGATGGTCCCGTCTTCACGTTTTTTGAAGGTCCGCCAACAGCTAATGGTCGCCCAGGAATACATCACGTCGTTGGAAGAACAATTAAAGATGTGTTTTGTCGTTATAAGAGTCTAAAAGGTTATCAGGTTTTACGGAAAGGTGGTTGGGACACTCACGGCCTACCTGTCGAGATTGAGGTCGAGAAGCAACTAGGACTTGATGGAAGAGAAGAGGTCGAGGAATACGGTATTGCTGAATTCAATAAAGCGTGTAGAGAAAGTGTGCTCAGGTATAAGGAGGAATGGGACGAGCTGACTAAAAGAATAGGGTACTGGGTGGACTTGGATCAGCCGTACGTAACTTTCGAAAATAATTATATCGAATCCGTATGGTGGTTGATAAAGCGCATCTATGAAAACGGTCAGCTTTACAAAGGACATAAAATTCAATGGTACAGCCCAGGAACTGGCACTGTGTTATCGTCACATGAGGTATCCCTAGGATATAAAGAGGTAGTGGACCCTAGCGTATTTATCCGGTTCAAATCGGCGACGGATCCTAATACTAGTTATTTAGCATGGACGACTACGCCATGGACTCTTATATCAAATGTGGCGCTCGTCATTAACCCCAAAATTAACTACGTAGAAATTAAGACTGCGAGTGAATCATTGATCTTGGCGGAGGATTGTCTAGGAATCATTGATGAAGACTATAAAATTGTAAAGCACATGTCAGGCGAAGAATTGTTAACTAAAGAATATGAGCCGCTGTATAAGGTTGGTAGCTTAGAACCGGAACGGAGCGCGTTTAAGATATTCAGTGCAGATTATGTCACTGTGGAGGACGGCTCAGGTATTGTCCACATAGCTCCCGCATTTGGGGCAGATGACAATCAGGTTGGGAAGCAATATGGATTGCCGCTAATCAATCCTGTGCTGCCCAATGGAATCTTTGAGGACCATACTCCTTTAGTAGGGGGGCTATGGTTTAAAGATGCTGACAAGCCAATTATTCGAGACTTGAAAAAACGAGGGTTGCTGTATAAGAGGCTCGATTATAAACATAACTATCCTCACGACTGGCGTAAAGGTACGCCACTAATGAGCTACCCTGTCGATAGTTGGTTCGTTAGTACGACGGAAATTAAAGAACAGATGGTGGAGGCAAACCAAACTATTAACTGGCATCCCCCTGCAATAAAAGAAGGTCGATTCGGCAATTGGCTGGAGAATAATGTTGATTGGGCATTAAGCAGAAAACGTTACTGGGGGACGCCGTTACCAATTTGGACGTCAGATACTCCTGGTTCAAATTATTTTGAGGTTATCGGGTCGTTAGAGGAGCTTAAGTCTAAGTGTAATGATTTGAGTGGCGATGACTCTGAAATCGACTTGCACAGACCATTTGTGGATGAAATAACGTGGCCGTCGCCTGATGGTGGAACAATGCGGCGTGTTCCTGACGTTCTAGATGTCTGGTTCGATTCAGGCGCTATGCCTTTCGCACAATGGCATTACCCGTTTGAAAATAAAGAATTGTTTGAGAAGCATTTTCCTGCAGATTTTATCTGCGAGGGGGTTGATCAAACTCGAGGTTGGTTCTACACATTACACGCGATAGGATCGCTTGTAGAGCAAAGTGTCGCGTTTAAAAACGTTGTTGTTAATGGATTGGTATTGGACGCGAATGGAGAAAAAATGTCCAAATCTAAGGGTAATACCGTTGACCCGTTCGATGTGGTAGAGCGTTTTGGTGCAGACGTGGTCAGATGGTACATGATGAGTAATTCAAGCCCTTGGGATAATATGAAATTCTCCGAACTCGGGCTTAATGAAGTCAGAGGAAAGCTTTTTGGGACCATAGAGAATGTTTACCGATTTATGGCTAGTTACGCGAATATTGATGGTTTTCTTTATCAGCAAGAGAGAATAAAGGCATCATCTCGCCCTGAGCTTGACCAATGGGCGCTAAGTCGGTTATCTACAACTTCAAAGATTGTGGATGAAGCCCTCTCAAATTACGATTGTACCCAAGCTGCGAGAGCTATCGAAGAATATGTCGAGGAACTATCAAATTGGTACATTAGGAGGTCAAGACCTAGGTTTTGGGCCGCAAAAAAAGCGGTTGCTAACATTGAAGAAGGCGAAGAACACGATAAGGAATCTGCATACCAAACTACATTTGATTGTCTGCTTGGACTCTCGAAATTGATGAGTCCTATAGCCCCATTTTTTAGTGAATGGTTGTATTTGAGATTGACGGAAGTAAGTCAGAGTGAGACTTATCAGTCAGTTCATCATAGTGATTTTCCTAGGGTAGATACCGCTGACATCAACAAACATCTTGAACATAAAATGGCTTTAGCGAGACAAATAGTTCAGCTTGTTCTGTTGCTGAGAAACCGCGTTAGCATTAATGTGCGACAGCCTTTATCGAGACTTCTTGTGATAGAGGCTACCGCAGCCGACCGAGAAATCGTCGAATCAATGAAGACAATAATCTTAGAAGAGGTGAATATTAAAAGTATTGAATTTGTAGAAAACTCTGACGGTATTGTCAGCCGCACCGCGAAAGCTAACTACAAGACTTTGGGACCTAAACTGGGTAAGAACATGAAAAAGGCTGCGAAGTTGATCTCGGAGCTTTCTCCGTCTGATGTAGAGAAATTGACTAGCTCTGGAACCTTTGACTTGCGAGTTGACGGTTTTTCAGTGGAGCTCTCCAAGGATGATGTCGAAATCATACATACCGAAGTCGACGACTGGATTGTGGCGCAGGAGAATGGTGTGACGGTTGCGATCGACACAGAAATTACCCAAGAACTTCTTAGTCAAGGTTATGCTAGGGAGGTGATCAATCGAATTCAATCTTTGCGTAAAGAGCTAGATCTAAACCTTACCGACCGGATCTCTGTATTTGTGGAAGGGAGTAAAAATATAATTGAGGCTGTCTCTAGTAATATAGAAATCATTAAGAGCGAGACCTTGTCGACGCAGTTTCTCTTCGAGAGTTCAAAAACCAAAGATGCAGTTGAACATTTTACAATAAACGACGAGACTATAAGCATTTCTATCGAACTAGATGAGCAATAAAACGTATGCAGAATACTAAGTATTCGCAAAACTATGTATATTTATTGAAAAGACTTGCGTTAAGTGTACTGCTCGTCTTTGGTTTTACCGCCCCTTTTGCTAACACCTCCCTTACGCCAACTGAGATGATCGAAGGGACTATAAGTAAAGCGGTTCTGGCCTTAAAAAAAACCAACGGCAGTCAGGCAGAAAAGTGGGAAGCAATTGGGCTTATTATTGATCATTCTTTCGATTTTAGAAGCATGTCACAGAACCCATTGTCAGAAGATTGGAAAATGGCGTCTAGAGAAGAAAGGCGACTGTTCGTGAGTTTTTTTTCTCAGTATCTAGAAGATACTTATCGAAATAAACTGATCCTAACTGGCGACCAAGCGATTAAAATTCTTAGCGAACAAATCAGAAGAACAAGAGCCGTAGTTGAAACACAGGTGTCCAGCTCCGGTAAAAGTGTCCAGGTAACCTACAGACTGAAAGATAATGGTGGAGACTGGTTTATTTATGACGTTTTAGTTGCAGGTGTGAGCGTTGTGGATGAAGCGCGGGAAATGTTTGACGCGATTATTAAGGCGGAAGGTATCGATGGCATGAAAGACGATCTGGAAAATCGGGTCAATATATACAAAAAAAAGTACGGGGCACTCCCCGATCTATCCTGACTGTGAGCTTGGCGTCTGCATGATATTTCAGAGAAGTGATTTTTATGGAACCTTTCTCGACTAATCAAAATGAAGCTAATACAATCCTGCAAGGATTTGCACTTCAAAAATCTGGTGAGAATGTTCTTCTTGCGACGGTGATTAAAACGTGGGGCTCATCACCACGGCCTGCTGGAGCTGTGATGGTCGTTACTGAGTCCGGATTGATCCGAGGTTCGGTGTCGGGGGGGTGCATAGAAGATGAGTTAGTGCTGCGCGTGAAGAGTGCTTTCCCTAAGAAAATGGAGCAAGTGGAATACGCCTCTGATACTTCCAGAACACTTCCGTGTGGCGGAACGCTCTTGTTAGCACTGGAGCCTTTGTCTTCAATTCACGATCCCGAAGAGTTGATTCAACGCTTAGCGAGTGGTGAAAGTGTCACGAGGACGCTTGATCTGGTAGAAAATATTTCTTCTTGGAGGGCGGCTATAGGCGCTGACAGGACAGAATTAGAAGGACAGTTTGCACATCTTGTTTACGAAAAATCATGGCGTCTACTAATTATTGGGATGGGTGAGCTCGCGCAATGCGTTTATCAACAGGCGCGATTTTTAGGTTACTCGGTTGAGGTCTGCGATCCGCGGGAGGATTATAGGAGCTCATGGCCTTACCCCGAATGTGACGTTTCTGACTGCTATCCGGATGATTTCTTAAAGCAAAGAGCGTTAGATTCTAAGACTGCGATTGTCGCTTTGACACATGACCCCAAGATAGACGACATGGCAATAATGGAAGCTTTAGTAAGTGAGGCTTTTTATGTTGGAGCGTTGGGCTCGATGCGAACAACTCGCAACCGCGAGCGTCGGTTAATTGAACATTTTGATTTCTCCGAGAGCGAGTTAGCGCGACTTCGTGCTCCAATAGGCGTCGACGTGAATAGTAGAAGGCCTCAAGAGATAGCTCTTTCTATAATGATGCAAATTACCGCTGAAAGAAATAACGTGATACTCCGTTCTGAGCGTGTCCTTTGACCAAAGTGGTTGGCATTCTATTGGCTGCTGGAAAATCATCGCGATTCGGTGCGAATAAGATTTTAGCTAATTTACCTGATTCAGTACCTATTGGTGTCCGTTCTGCAGAAACGCTACAAAAATGCGTCGATGACTTGGTGGTTGTAGTTGGTTCTGAAAGTAATGGGACACGAAGTCTTTTTGTAGATCATGGATTTAATGTGACCGTATCCAAGAATTCTGGGCTTGGCATGGGCTACTCTCTGAGTCATGGAATCACCGTAAGTTCGGGGGCCACACATTGGATAATCGCGCTGGCTGATATGCCTTACCTAGATGTGTCTACGATATGCAAATTGCGTGACTTCTTAGTGACAAAAAATCAGATTACTGTACCAATTTTTGAAGGTAGAATAGGTCACCCCGTCGGCTTTCCCGTTAGCTATAGAGAGCAATTGATGACACTTGAGGACGATGCTGGAGCACGGAGCGTACTAGACAGCTCCGGAGAAGACATTTTTTATTTCATGAGTTCTGACTTAGGGACGGTAAAAGATATTGACGTGAAATCTGATATTCTTGCTTTGTAGTCTCAATAGATGATGTCCGCATCAAATCCAGCCCGATAATAATAGATGTGAATTTTTACCTGTGGGTGAGAGTCCCTCAAATTTATAATTTATGTAGTATAATTTCGCGCGGCTTAATTATTAAATGTAATAAATGGTGCGCTTTTGGTTAACCAACCGACTTTCAGTGGATAGGACCTGATAATGGTGAATATCTTTTTTAAAGTATTCCTTGCTTTCTTAACCCTAAATTTGACACCTTCGACGGCATTCGAGATGGAAGTGTCTGGAAACTTGGGTGCTGAGTTCCGGTGGTTTCCAAATGAAGGTACTGTCAACTCTATGCCGCAGGAGTCGTTGTCGATTTCTTTCACACCTGAGTTTTATTCGTCATGGGACGACGGTAAGCAAAGTATTTTATTTGTTCCGTTCTTACGATACGACGACCAAGACTCTCGTCGTTCGCATGGCGATATTCGAGAGCTAAGCTATATATATTCAAGTCGAAACTGGGAGTTACGCACTGGTTTCCGAAAAGTTTTCTGGGGTGTGGCCGAGTCGAATCATCTAGTAGATATCATTAATCAAAGCGATGCGGTTGAAAATAATGACCTAGAGGACAAGTTGGGCCAGCCGATGGTTAATCTTGCCCTAATCCAAGACTGGGGTACCATCGATTTTTTTGTCCTTCCAGGATTTCGTGAGAGGACTTATTCTGGCAAACATGGGCGTTTTCAACCCTCATTCAGATTTGATAAAAGTGCTGTTGAATATCAATCCGCTGCTGAGGATAAGCATGTTGATTATGCGATAAGATATTCTACGTATATCGACGTAATCGACTTCGGCGTATACCACTTTTGGGGGACCAGTCGCGAGCCACGATTTAAACCAAACGTAAGTGACAGTGGTCAAGTTACGCTTGCTCCTGTCTACGATTTGATACACCAAAGTGGCTTAGATCTTCAGGCTACGGTCGAAAATTGGCTGTTCAAGTTTGAATTTTTACGAAGGCAAGGACAAGGGTCTACTTATATGGCGGGGGTCGGTGGATTTGAATACACGATAGTAGGAGTATTTGAGTCGGCTTTAGATTTAGGCCTCTTGAGCGAATACCATTGGGATGAACGCGGAGAAACCAGTAGTTCGCCTTTTAATAACGACTTGTTTCTGGGAGGCCGTTTAGCATTCAATGACAGCTCCGATTCTCAAGTATTGGCTGGAGTCTTATCTGATCTCAACAATTATGGGTATTTTTTCAATATTGAAGCTAGTCGTCGATTTGGTAGTTATTGGAAAGCCGAAGTTGAATTTCGGCTTTTAGTTGATACGGGAAAGATAGATCCGTTCTATCCCTTTAGACACGATGATGTCTTGCAAATCGAGTTATTGAGGTACTTTTGAGCAAAATAAACAGAAAATCGACTCACTCTTCTAAATATACATTGCTAGCGCGAAATTACGCCTTTAAAATACGTTGTGTTTAAGCGATAAGACGCATAAAATCATGGTGTTACAAGCGCAACGGTATATGTTTCATAAGCTATTGGCTTGATTAAAATCTAACAGATGGATTTTAATTATTGGAGTTAGAGAACTAAGCCGATTAGATTTAGAAAATAGCGCTGCACTTACAGATAGGTAAAGTATGCTTCCGTCGGTTATTGTCGCTGGGAAGAAAAACTATTACAGGGAGATGAAGGTTGGATCTTGATGAACTAACAAAAGAAGTTCAAGGACGGTATCACAGGCTGGTTGACCAAGGTACTGATCCTAACGAGTGGGCTTACGCTTGGCGCTCAGAATATAATCGAGGTGGCTTCAAGGCGGTCGATCTATTGATGGAAGAAGTCGTAGATCCTAAGAAGTGCATTGGATGCGCGGCCTGCGTAACTATTTGTCCTGTAGACGTGTTTGACTATGAGGACGAGGTTCCTCTAGATACTAGAGCTGACGCGTGCGTTTTTTGCGAGCTTTGTGTTGATGTCTGCCCCGTTTTGCGTCCGACAGATCGAGATATGAAGGAACAGATCCAGTTAAAAGAACCCGTAAAAGATGAGGGGTTTGGTCCTTACGCTTATGGGTGCTACGCCCGTGCTACAGATAAAGCACTTGTTGCGGATGGCCAAGATGGGGGCGTCTGTACTGCTCTAATTCTCCATGGAATGAAGAATGGCACAATCAAAGCCGCTGTTGCTGGTGAAGAGCATGCAGAGAACCCTCAGATGGGCTCTTCGATGTTGCAACAAACTGAAGAAGAAGTAATTCAAGGCGCACGGTCTCGTTATACATATCAGCCTAATACACTAGCTTTAGTAGAAGCTATGAAAAAAGATGTCGGGCCGCTTGCGGTTGTTGGTGTACCTTGCCAAGTGAACGGCGTGAGACAACAGCAATTTTCTAGTATAAGACTGGACGTTGCGGAATGGTACCAAGATAATATTTCGCTTGTCGTAGGTCTTCTCTGCTCTGAGGCTTTTACTGAAGAAGGAATAGACTGGCTGGCAGAAGACCTAGAAGTTCCGAAAAAAGATATTATGAATATTAATATCAAAGGAAGGGTCGAAATAAAACTGCGCGATGGGCGTGAAGAAGTCAAATCTTTGAAGAAATTTGGTAAATATGCGAGACCTGCGTGTTTATACTGCATGGACTACTCTGCGGACAATGCAGATATCGCGTTAGGCGGTATAGGGTTAGATAAGTGGACATACACCATTATTAGAACCGAAGCGGGGCATAAAGCCTGGCAGGCTTTGGTAGACGATGGATGGGTTGAAACCAAAGAGTTTGAAGAAGCCCCTAAAGGAAAAGAATTAGTGATTCGTCTGTCGGAGTATAAGCGGAACCGACCGCTGCCTGCTTTAATGCCGACATTTTCTGAAAGAGAAGAAATCGGAAATCTCGATCCAAAAAACTACTACCGAGGATGGACTGAGGATGCCTCCGCTAAGGAATGGAGGCCACTGCCTCCACCTCCGCCCAAGAAGAAAAAAGCTGTTTCAGCTACAAACGAGGAGACGAAATGACTGGGAACAAGCAGAAGCTGAGCGACTTGAACGTCATCGTCGCCGGACAAGGTGGTGACGGGAGCCTTACGGTAGTTAATGTCTTGGCTGACATACTTCGTGGTGCCGGTCTTCGTGTCTACACTGAAAGGGACGTGTTATCTCGAATTAAAGGCGGGATTACCGCTGCAACACTTAGAGCCTATGATGGCGAACGGCTTTGTATTAGCAGTGACATCGATCTGTTTGTAGCATTTGATCAAGCTGCAATCGCGAAATACGCGTTTAGATTGAATGAGAGAAGTACCGTAATCTACGACAGCTCGAATGGGGAAATTAGCGATAGCAAATTACTACCGGAAGATGTTCGACTGATAGGAGTGCCACTTAGTCGTTATGCTGTGAAGCACTTTAGGCGAGATATTTATAAAAATAGTATTTCGTTCGCGGTGATCGGCCGACTAATCGGACTTAAAGATGACGACATGAAGAAATCTTTTGAAAAGCGTTTTGGCCGTCGAGGAGCCCAAGCGCTGAAGTACAACTTAGATGCTCTGGAAGTGGGTTGTGCTCTAGCGGATCAAAGCGGTTTAGAAGTCGGGAAGGGAAGGTTCGAAATAGAGTCTTCAGATTCAGAACCTCATATGTTAATAACGGGAAATGAGGCTGTAGCATTTGGCTTTGCTGTCTCGGGAGGCAGGCTATTTGCAGGTTATCCCATTACGCCTTCGACTGACGTGATGGAATGGTTGGTCAAATGGCTTCCGAAATTTGGCGGAGTCGTTAAGCAAGCTGAAGATGAGCTATCTGCAATCAATATGGCGATTGGGTCAGCGCTAACTGGTACGCGAACCATGACTGCGACATGCGGCCCAGGAATCGCACTGATGCAAGAAGGCATTGGTCAGCTGGGGATGGCTGAAATCGGGGTAGTGATAGTAGATGCTCAACGAAGCGGGCCAAGCACAGGAATGCCAACTAAGCCGGAACAGAGTGATATTAATCTTTTATGCTATGGTGGCGCAGGGGATTTTCCTCGTGTCGTATTAGCTCCAGGCACGCCTGAAGAATGTTTTTTTCTTGCGGTAGATGCAAATAATTTGGCTGAAAAGTATCAGCTACCAGTTTTTATGTGCCTGGACCAAGGCCTCTCTCAAAATACCGCTACCATTGATCCAATTGATCTAACTAAAGTAGAGATCCATCGAGGGGACAGACTCGACGAGAAGCAGTTGGCTAATCAGGATGTATATAAGAGATATAATTTCACTGAAAGTGGTGCATCGAATTTTGCTCCGCCAGGCACACCCGGTGGAATGGGATTAGTCACTGGCAACGAACATGATGAATTTGGTTTAGTGTCTACCGATCCTGTTAATAGGAACAAAATGGTAGAAAAACGGGCTAAGAAAATGGTCAGCATGGTTCCAGAGCTGCCTCGTGCAATCTCTCACGGGGTGGAAACCGCGGATATCGGGTTTATTGGAGTAGGGATGTGCTATGGGGTAATACTCGAGGCCATGGACTTACTTGCGGATAAAGGTATTCACGCACAATATCATCAGGTGCGGACATTGTGGCCTATGCTTGATGAAACCCCCGCATTCACTGCGAGATGTAAGAACATATTCGTGGTGGAATATAACGCTACAGGTCAGCTAGCTAAGCTTATAATCGCCCATGGCGGCGAAGAGTCGAATATTTCTAGTATTCTTCGGTACGATGGTATTCCAATGCAAGCTAAAGATCTCGTTAGCCACGTAATGACCAAACTCAATCTTAAAGAGGACGAAGTCGCATGACAAAAACATTCACTCCCGCTAGACCCATCTGGTGCGCAGGTTGCGGCGACTTCGGCGTTTTACAGGCGTTAGTTGGAGCCATGGAAGAGCTAAATATACCTCCTCACGAACGTTTTGTGACCGCAGGCATAGGTTGTTCTGGTTCGCTGCAAAACAATTTATCTTGTTACGGCTATCACACGTTACACGGAAGAGTATTGCCCACGGTAACTGGTGCCAAGCTTGCTAACCCTGAGTTAACAGTGGTTGGCGTAGGGGGTGATGGAGATGGTTATGCCATAGGTGGCGGGCACTTGATGCATGCATTCAAACGAAACCCAGGTATTACATATATTGTAATGAATAATGGGACTTACGGCCTCACAAAGGGGCAGGCGTCCCCAACGGCACCGACGGGCTATCAAGACAACGTCGAGGAAGACCTAGATCCAGTTATGCTAGGCTTGAGTATTCCAGGTTCAACATTTATTGCTAGGGCTTATAGCGGACAGCCTGCGCAGCTTTTGCGTTTGACAAAAGCGGCATTAGAGCATACGGCTGCAGGTGGAGGTATGTCTTACCTAGAGGTGTTGTCGCCGTGCGTGACATATAACGATACCTATAGAGACTGGAGAACTAGTGTCTATGACGTAGACGAGGAAGAGGGATATGAGCCAACTAACAGAGCCATGGCCTTCACCAGAATGCAGGAACTTCGCGAAGAAGGTAGATTGCCGCTCGGTCTTATATATACCGGAGAGAGGCCATCTCTTGAATCACTATCTTTGAATATGGACTTTGCTGCGCCCGCTCTGCAGGACATAACCAAACCTGATTTGAGCGGAGTTTGTAATGATGCGCTTCAATCTTTCATCAAATAAAATCTGCCTTAAAGTATGAGAGAAATTTTGGGTAGCATGTTATAAAAGTATCGTTGATTAAATAGATCATTAAGGAGGCGAAAATCATGAAGGCAGATAAGCGAATTACGCCCCGCAATTTTAGTTTTGATTTTCCAGATGACTTAGATCCTAAGTGGGTTTCTGGCGACGTATTCAGGGCCCATTTTTTCAACGGGGTGTCGCTAACAATGCCTTATCTAGAACCTTACCTGTGCAAAACTAATAACGATGCACGGGCTTTTATTGAAGATCCCGAACTCCTCCAAGATATAAAGGATTTTAATAGTCAGGAGTATCGTCATCACGAGTGTCACAAGCGGTTAAACTCGTTACTCCGTAAAAATGGTTATCCCGAGTTTGAGGAAGTTGAACGAAAGATCCAAGAGTCATACAAACGTTTGTCGGCAAAGTCGCTCCGCACAAGACTGGCTTATAGCGCTGGATTTGAGACAATGACTCAAGGATTCACTAAATGGATGTGCGGCAAGCGCGTCAAACTTTTCAAAGATAGCTGCCCGTACATCACCTCTTTTTGGCTAATGCACATGATAGAGGAAGCTGAGCATAAAACAGTTGCTTTTGATGTATATATGGCTCAGTCCGGAACCTATGTCCATCGAGCGATAGGAGTATTTCATGGCAGCTTTCACGTATTGGGCTATGGCTTGCTGGGGATGTTGACGGCATTAAAGAAGGATAAATTATTGTGGACGATAAAAGGACAATTTGGCATTGCTCGAATGCTTGGCTCAGTTATATGGAACGTGGGTCCTTCATTATTAAATGCCCTTCTTCCTTGGCACAATCCGAGAGGTACTTATGATCCGGAATGGATTCATGATTGGGTTAATGCTTACCCTGATGCTGATCCCGATTGTCAGCCTCTTGTCGACACAAATCATCCTGAGATGCCAATACCACATTCGTAAATTTACTCAGTAAAAATTTGTGTATATTTTTTAATTCAAAATTTCTAATTATCTGGGGAGTAAGTTAGATGGATAATTTACAGCGCATCATGCTTCTAAATGGACTTTTAGTTATATTAGTAGCTTCTCTATCTGGCTTTATGTTGCTTTTCCAATTAGTGGGAGGCTTCGAAGTTTGGCCGGGTCATATCATCGAAATACCAGTATATGGTACATCAGAAGGCTGGGTGAGAGCTCATACTGGCGGGCTTTTGAATGGGGTGCTTGTTATGCTGGTAGGACTTTCGTTACCCCATCTTCGATTAACTGAGACTAAGAACAAAATTATGGCATATGGCTTTTGCTACTGCGCTTGGTCTTTCACAGTGTTTTATTGGATAGGGAACGCTGTTGGTAACAGGGCACTAACTTTTGGAGATAACCCTTTAGGAGAGAATTCATTGCTTAGTATTATCGGATTCTTACCAGGAGCCCCTAGTGTATTCATTGTGGTTATACTGCTGGCAATCGCGGCAAATGCGTTACTTAGGAAAAATCAATAATGGGAAATAGACTGGAAGGTAAAACTGCATTAATTACGGGGGGGGAGTAGGGGGCTCGGTAGAGCAATGGCAATCGCTTTTGCGAAAGAGGGCGCAAATGTCGCAGTAGTCAGCCGTAAGTTAGAAAACTGTGTGGTTGTCGCGCAAGAAATAGAATTAATCGGACGAAAGGCTTTGCCGCTGGCATGTCATGTAGGGAAATGGGAAGAATTAGAGCCTATGGTCGACACCGTTGAGGAAGGGCTAGGGCCTATTGATATACTCGTTAACAATGCTGGCATGTCGCCACTTTATCCTTCTCTCGAGGAAGTCTCCGAGGAGCTCTTTGACAAAGTCATAGCTATTAATTTGAAAGCACCTTTTAGATTAATGGCGCTAGTAGGCTCTCGGATGAAAAATGCGAAGATCAGAGGGTCGATAATCAATATATCGTCGACTGCCTCAGAGGTACCTTCTCCTAGCTCACAGCCCTATGGGAGCGCAAAAGCAGGCTTGAATGCTCTGACAGAAGCCTATGCACACGCGTATGGTGACGGAGTAAGAGTTAACTGTATTATGGCAGGCCCATTTATGACGGATATCTCAAAAGCTTGGGATATGGCATCCTTTGAAGAACGGGCCTCTATATCTGCAAGTGGTCGAGGTGGTCAGCCGGAAGAAATTGTCGGAGCCGCGGTGTATTTTGCCAGTGAAGAATCAAGTTTTACAACGGGGGCCACACTTAGGGTAGATGGAGGCTGGGCTGGAGACGGAGAGTAATCTTTGTAAATTGACGTTTATGAATTAGGTGATTCGGCGATCTTTCCCCGAACATTCAAACGAACCAGATATCCGGAGACAAGCGAACGGACTGTCCGTCTTACCTGTTCTATGGATGTGCCGGAAAACTGCATTTGCGCAACCGTATGCGCGATACCAACTATAACGCGACCTCTATCGCGCAGATTTACGTCTTCGTGCACGTCACCTCATTTAACTCCTCGTCGTAAAATTTCTTTTATTCCAGCAAGCACGCCTTCCACACCTTTACGTAGTCAAGATCCGATTCGATCGAAAATTAACGACAAATATGCTACCTAGAGAGAGATTCACCACGCTTAAGGGTGCGTAATCTTCTCAGGTTAAACCCACCGAATACTAATTATCTACAGACCGGGAGCACCGATTGTCGTTTAGCACACTTTATTTAACATAATATACATTATGCGAAGTTATCTAGAATGCAAAAGCATGCGACAAACCATTATATGTTCTAATATTATCAATAACATCGAAGGCAGATTCCCTATGCTCACAATACCATTAATTATTGCCGGCCTACTTGTGGGAGTCATGCTGGGTTTAACAGGCGGAGGTGGTTCACTTTTAAGCGTTCCCGCCCTGATCTACTTAGCAGGCCTTTCAGTGAAAGACGCAGTGGCGAACTCATTAGCAATAGTAACTATTACGAGCTTTGTCGCGCTGCTTCTAATGGCAAAGCGAAAAAATATTGATTGGCGCGTAGGTTTAATATTTTCCACCATCTCGATCTTAGGAGCCTATCTCGGCGCGAAACTAGCTGTGCTTGTCCCTGATCTATTAATACTGATGCTTTTTTATTCTGTAATGTTGATGAGCGGCTTTAGTATGATAGAAAAAGCTATGTCAAAAACGCAGATTATGAAAGCCCCGAGGGTAAGCGTCCTTAAATTAGCATCGCTAGGTGTGGGTTTAGGAGCTTTTACTGGTTTAGTGGGCGCTGGAGGTGGCTTCCTTGTAGTGCCAGTATTAATTATCTACGCTGGACTCGGTGTAAAAATTGCTATTGGAACGTCGTTGTTAGTAGTCAGTTTCAAATCATTGGCAGCTTTTATTGGGTATAGTAGTCACGCCGTTATCGATTACTCCCTTATCAGCTACCTGACGGCGCTTGCAGCATTGGGCGCTATGGCCGGTGTTTTAATCGGTTCCCGTATTAGTGAATCTAAACTTCAGCTTCTTTTTGGATTGACCATATTCATTAGCGCAATGCTATTAGCAGCTTATGAAGTTACTGTTTGGCTCAATGAAATATATTCCGTATCAGCATATGTATCGACAAGTATATTATTATTATTTTACGCACTTATCGCATTAGCTTTACGGGAGCGAATATCCAAAGCTTGAACGGCTTAGAAGTATTCTTCATTCACACGAATATGCAGTATGATAGCTCTAGCGCTTTTTAGAACACTCGTATATTAATTCTAACAAGACTTTTTAAAGGGAGGAATGTTGTGCTCAACTCATATGTTTTAGCTTCAGCAGGTGGATTGTTGATTGGCCTGTCGGCTATTTTGCTAATGTATTTCAACGGAAGAATTCTTGGTGTCAGCGGAATAGTGAGCAGTCTCGTGTCACTTGCTCCAAGTAATAAGCTCTGTTCTGCAGCGTTCATACTCGGAATTCTAATATCTGCGGCTGTGTTCAAACAGATAAATCCAGCCTGGATTCCGGGCGCTTTACCCATGAGTCTTCCTTCCCTTTTTATTGCAGGAATCCTTGTTGGAGTTGGGACACGTCTGGGGAATGGGTGCACCAGTGGGCATGGTGTTTGTGGAATTGCGCGACTATCCAAAAGAAGCCTGGCTGCAACTGCTACTTTTATGACGGTTGCAATTTGCACCGTTTATGTGATTAATCTTCTCTCGGGAGTCTTGTCGTGAAGGCATTAATATATTTACTGGTAGGCTGCGTGTTTTCTGTCGGTCTTATCCTTTCAGGAATGACTCAACCTTTGAAAGTGGTTGGGTTTTTAGACATCTTTGGTTCGTGGGATCCATCGCTCGCCTTTGTGATGGGGGTAGCTGTGCTGACCACATTAGTGGGCTATCGCCTAGTTTTTTTAGATGCGAAACCATTGTGCGAAGACAGTTTTAAGCTTCCAACGCTTCAACACATTGATATGCGACTACTCTCAGGGGCGGTACTTTTCGGCATGGGATGGGGAATCTCTGGTCTCTGTCCTGGGCCAGCATTAGCGTCACTTGTAGCTGGTTCTGTCGGTATTTATGTTTTTGTAATCGCTATGTTTCTAGGTTTTGTTGTAGCTCCAAAACTTATTAAATAAGCTAGGAAGGGCAATGCGCCCTCCCCCAGTGCGAACTGATTTTAATTAATTGTGAAAAGGTTCATAAATTCGTGGACTGGTTTCGCTTCTAACTTGTCTGGATTTAGACATAGCTCCATTATTTTTTCACTTTTCCAACTTGGAAATCGCGTCTGAAGATTGTTTAAAAATTTTTTCTCAAGCAATGGAATCCCCTCTCCTCGGCGACGCCGGTGCCCGATGGGGTACTCTACTTCTATTTTTTCAGTACAAGAACCATCATTAAAAAACACTTGTATGGCGTTAGCTATAGAGCGTTTGTCAGGATCATGGTATTCAGATGAGTACCTTTTGTCTTCAACAATGTCCATTTTATCGCGGAGTTCATCGATCCTTGGATCGGCTTCATGGAAGTCGTTCTCGTAGTGTTCAGCAACTAGGTCGCCATATATCAAAGGAACTGCAATCATATACTGCAAACAGTGATCGCGATCCGCAGGGTTCGCCATAGGGCCCACTTTACTAATTATTCTTATTGCAGATTCATGAGTAGTGACTTGAATTTTCTCTATCTCGTTCAGGCGGTCTTTAATTTCAGGGTGCAACTTCACGGCCGCTTCGGCCGCAGTCTGTGCGTGAAACTCGGCCGGAAAAGATATCTTGAAGAGCACGTTCTCCATTACGTAACTGCCATAATCTCTCTGAAACTTAAATTTATCTCCTTTAAACAAAACGTCATAGTAACCCCATGTTGGGGCACTCAGTACAGTAGGAATACCCATCTCTCCTTTCATGGTTAACATAGCTAGCCTGACACCACGAGAGGTCGCATCTCCCGCAGCCCAGGATTTTCTAGAGCCTGCATTTGGCGCGTGACGGTAAGTGCGAAGAGAACATCCGTCAACCCATGCTTGAGAAACGGCGTCTATAATTTGATCTCTCGTTCCTCCGAGCATTTTAGTTACGACAGCAGTGGTAGCCACACGTACTAATAGAACATGGTCTAGGCCTACTCGGTTATAACTATTTTCAAGTGCTAAAACCCCTTGTATCTCATGAGCTTTAATCATCGCAGTCAAAACATCACGCATCGTTAGCGGTTGTTTGCCCTGTGATACCGCAAGATTACTTAAATAATCTGCAGTAGCTAATATACCCCCAAGATTGTCTGACGGATGTCCCCATTCCGCAGCAAGCCAAGTATCGTTATAGTCAAGCCATCTGATTATGCAGCCTATATCCCAAGCAGCTTTGACAGGGTCTAATTCATGCGAAGTACCAGGCACCCGGGCTCCGTCCCTTACTGACGTTCCTGGTACGATTGGCCCGAGGTGCTTTGTGCACTCCGGAAAGCGTAAAGCGAGCAATCCGCAACCCAAAGTATCCATTAGACAATTTCTTGCAGTATCATAGGCCTCCGAGCTGTCTATATCATAATCAGATACATAATTTGCTATGTTCACAAGTTCTTGGTCAGGCTCTGGTCGGTCAGTTAGGTCAACATTCGCGCTCATTAAGCTCTCCATTTAGTTATATTAATATATTTGAATTGGATTAGGTGTTATCTAGTTTTCAATAATAAACTATGCTCTGTTCTCTATAGCCACCCAGTCTGCGGATTCTGGCCCAGTATAGTCTGCACTGGGTCTAATTATCCTGTTGTTGGAACGCTGTTCCATAATATGTGCCGCCCATCCGGTAAGTCGAGAGCATACAAATATCGGAGTAAATAATTTTGTCGGAATATTCATAAAATGATACGCCGAAGCGTGATAGAAATCAGCGTTAGGAAAAAGCCTCTTCTCTCTCCACATCACCTCATCTACCCGCTCTGAAACTGAGTATAATATCGTATCTCCTACTTCCTCGGACAACTTCTTAGCCCAGCCTTTGATTATACCGTTCCTGGGGTCAGACTCTTTGTATATAGCGTGACCAAAGCCCATGATCTTAGCTTTTTCACTCAACATAGCCATCAATTCAATCTCCGCTTGCTCAGGAGACGACCAATTTTCAATCAACTCCATCGCCGCTTCATTAGCTCCTCCATGTAGCGGACCTCTTAGCGAACCAATTGCACCGGTAACTGCGGAATGAATATCGGATAAAGTTGAAGCACATACACGTCCCGTGAACGTAGAAGCATTAAATTCATGTTCGGCATACAAGATGAGGGAAACATTCATAACCTGTTCGTGTAATTGCGATGGCTTCCCTCCTAATAAACAGTTCAGAAAGTGTCCACCAATTGAATCGTCTTCTGTCGAGGTCTCAATGCGCACGCCGTCGTGACTATACCGATACCAATAGGTAATGATTGAAGGGAAAATAGCAAGCATACGATCAATTCGATCTGATTGCTGAGAGAAATCTGTTTCGGTTTCAAGATTCCCCAACATAGAACAGCCAGTTCTCATGACGTCCATTGGATGGGCTGTTTTCGGAATTAGTTCTAGCACTGACTTAAGCTCATCGGGTAAACCGCGCATTGCTTTTAGTCGGCTCTTATACTTACTCAACTCGGTTTGGTTCGGCAGGCTTCCATAGAGTAATAAGAAAGCAACTTCTTCAAATTGAGCCTTTTCAGCGAGAGTTTCAATACCATAGCCACGATAAGTTAATCCTGCGCCAGTTTTACCCACAGTACAAAGTGCTGTTTCCCCCGCACTTTGACCTCTGAGTCCAGCTCCGCTTAATTTTTTTTCAGCCATCTTAATCACCCCGTAATGCTAATTGCAGTTCACTATTCTTAAAGCTAATCCGCCTTAAAAAGTTCATCTAGTTTTCGTTCAAAGTCATGGTAATTTAAATAGTCGTACAACTCGCTTCGCGTTTGCATTGAATCGACAAGCTCCCTCACATGACCAGCTTCAAGTATCGTGCGATAGGTGTTCTCGGCGGCTTTATTCATTGCTCTAAAAGCGCTAAGAGGATAGAGGACTAAACTAACTCCCACCTGGTGGAGCTCTTCCAAGGAAAACAATGGGGTCGCTCCAAACTCTGTTATATTGGCCAGAATTGGTACTCCGAGAGAAGAAACAAATGATTGATATTCGTTTAGTTCAGTAACTGCTTCCGCAAAGATCATATCAGCTCCGGCCTCTACAAAAGCAGCGGATCGTTCAATCGCAGATTCTAACCCTTCAACTGCCAGAGCGTCTGTACGGGCCATAATAACAAAGGAATCATCGTATCTCGCATCTACCGCCGCTTTTATTCTATCTACCATTTCGCTTGTTGACACGATAGCTTTGTTTGGTCGGTGACCGCAACGTTTTTGGGACACTTGATCTTCCATATGCATAGCTGCAGCTCCGGATTTAATCATAGCCTTCGTGGTGCGGGCAATGTTGAACGCACCACCCCAGCCAGTATCCACATCAACAAGCAAAGGGAGTTCGCACGCCTCAGTAATTCGACTTACATCTTCTACTACATTATCCAAAGAGGTCATACCCAAATCAGGAAGGCCGTAGGAAGCGTTGGCAACTCCTCCGCCAGAAAGATAAATAGCTTTGTGTCCGATCTGCTCGGCCATTAAAGCGGTATAGGCATTAATTGTGCCAACAACCTGTAAAGGAGTGTTTTCTGTCATTGCATCGCGAAACCTTAAGCCTGCCGTCGTCATGTATGAACCTCACATTAAATGATTGTTTGCCGAGAACCAGTCTTTCATAGACACTGAGTCGATTTAGCATCCTGATTCCATTTTTTCTGAAGCACTTTTATGCGTGCAGTATTATATAACAGATGTGGCTTTACAGCACCCAACTCTCATAGCGATTACATAATATCAAGTTTTCAGCAGCATTCGGGCTTTAGCTAATGGAAATAACCGATAGAAATTTTCGCTTGTTAACTCACCAAATTCTTCTACATCGCAATTACGCAGTTCAGCAACGTATCGAGCAGTGTAGCCAACAAACGCAGGCTCGTTTTGCTTGCCTCTTTTAGGTACAGGCGCCAACCATGGTGAGTCGGTTTCAACCAATATCCTGTCCGCAGGCACTCGCTTAGCTACCTCTTTAAGCTCGACTGCATTCTTAAAAGTCACGATTCCTGAGAATGATATGTAGAAACCAAGATCAAGGGCGGCCCTAGCTGTTTCCCAATCTTCCACGAAACAATGCATAACTCCACCAACCTGCTCCGCTTGTTCACTTCGTAGCATTTCTATCAAATCTTTGGCGGCATCTCTGCAATGTATTATGAGAGGTTTTTCACATTCTTTAGCAGCGGTTATGTGATTTATAAATCGGGACCTTTGGATTTCAGGAGTGTCGTCATTCTTGTAGTAATCTAGCCCTGTCTCTCCCACAGCGACGACGATCTGGGAGTCACAGTGCTTTAAAATTTGCTCCACAGTAGGATCTATAACGCTACCTTCAGTATTGGGGTGTACCCCAACCGACGCAGATACGTTTTGATATTTTTCAGCGGTTGCCAATACAGTAGGGAAGGATTCAAGGTCAACGGATACACAAAGCATGTGCTCGACACCCGCGCGAGAAGCTCTTACTAGAATATCTTCAATACTAGCTATATCGGGTCCAATTAAAGGAAGATGACAATGTGAGTCAATAAGTCGCATATTATTCGCTAGCCACAAAGGAAATAAAAATTTCTTCAATTATATCGTGAGCTCGCACCCCTTGCGACCTAAGGAGCAGCTCACGCGATGTCTTTATCAAATCGATGATCTCGAACAACTTAGATTTGCGATATTTTTCGGACAAAAACACTATTTTTTCAAAGGATGTTTTGCATAACTTCAAATTTATTGCCGTGTGATGAAAAATTGCAAGTAAAGTGATGCTAACCACCAGTTCAAACGTGTCAAGGAACTCTTTTATTTCTGTGCCACCATAGTTTTTAGCGATATCGACGGCATAATAGGTGCCATTAGATAGTGAGACCAAATCAGCAAGTAGCGCATCAAATAATGAAGTTTGATCATTGTCAGAATCGATACTCTTGAGTATCTCTAACGGTCCACCGTAAAGTGTTGCAGTGTGATTGTTTAGCGACGAAGGTGATATCGAGAGTTCTTCACTTAACCAGGCAGATATGGCATCCCAATCAGGCTTGGGGATTCGTAAATTTAAACATCTCGATCGAATAGTAGGTAATAAATGTCCGGGACTACTTGCTATCAACATGATTACAGCGCCCCTAGGCGGCTCCTCTAGTATTTTAAGTAAAGCATTAGCGCTGTTGGTGTTCATGCTTGTCGCTGGAACTATCAGCGTGATTTTATATGTTCCGTAATGAGGTTTGTAACTATAGAACTCGTTCACCGCTCTTATTTGATCAATATTTATATTCCCCCCTCCGTTGGCTGGATAAATATGTAGCAAATCAGGATTACTTTCGTTCTCGAACGTTGAACAACTCACGCAGGAGCCACACGGGCTAAAGGCCTCAGATTTATTCGTACAAAGTAATATTTTAGCTAAACGCTGACAAAATAAAGTCTTTCCAACACCTGAAGGACCACTCACAATGTAGGCATGCGCTAACCTGCCCTCTATAGTGTCTTGCCGAAGGAGCTCCATCGGCTCGTTTAGCCAAGGTAAATCCATCAGTCGCCAAATTTTTCATTTAGCGTTAGTTCAATCTTGTGTGTAACCTCTCCTAGTGATTGCGACGCGTCGATGACAACAAATCGGTGTGGCTCTTGCTGCGCTCTATTAAGATATGATGCTCTAACTCTTTTGAAGAAGGCCTTATTCTGCTCTTCGAAGCGATCGGTTTCTGCTCTGGTCTCAATGCGTTTAAAGCCCACCTCAACGGGCGCATCAAGCAAAAATGTTAAAGTCGGGAGAAAAAATGGCGAAATTAAGCCTGTCGCATCATTTATGATGGAAGTATCGAGCCCTCTACCCGCACCTTGATATGCAAACGTTGCATCAAAAAACCGGTCACAAATAACGCATTTTCCAGCTATTAGTGCTGGAGACACTACTTCGGCTAGATGTTGCGCTCGAGCTGCAAGAAGCAAAAATAATTCAGATAAGGCGCTCATTTCACCATTTTGCGTTGATAATAGTATATCGCGAACTTTTTCTCCTATAGCGGTGCCCCCGGGTTCCCGAGTAATTACAACATCTCGGCCTTTATCCTGTAATACCTGACTAAGGACTCCTATTGCTGTAGATTTTCCGACACCTTCTATACCCTCTAAAGTGATAAACTCATAGTTATTCATCTATAACTTCCTTGCCGATATTTATTTACAGCCATTTGGTGTTCCTCTAATCCGGCCGAAAAATGATGCCTACCGTCCCCTTTCGCAACAAAATAAAGCTCATTTCCTGGCCTAGGATTAAATGCGGCACTGATAGATATTTTACTAGGGTTCGCTATAGGAGTTAAAGGAAGACCGGGCCTTGTATATGTATTGTATGGAGTGTCTTTTTGTAGATCCTCTTTAGTCAATACACCACTTCTATTTTCTCCGCGGCCATAAACCACTGTAGGATCAGCCTGAATACGCATGCCCAAACTTAACCTTCGTGTAAACACACCAGATATGATCTCTACTTCGTCAATTAGGTTGGATTCTTTCTCAATTATCGAAGCTAGAATCAACCCTTCATACATACTCGAGTAGGGCAACTTGGTTGTTCTTGAAACCCAAGCTCCTGTCAGTGTCTCGCACATTTTAAGGGCAGCTCTCTTTAATATTTGAATGTCTTTTGTACCTGGCGAAAAGAAATAAGTATCGGGATAAAACCGGCCTTCGATGTGCTGAGATTGGAACGCGCAATTGGGAAAATCAATACCGAACGATTTAATACTCGCGTCAACATCTATATCGGTCTGTATTATACCTTCGGTTTGCTTTAATTGTTCTATGTAATCCCTTGCCCTCTTTCCTTCAACAAGTGTGACACTAAATAATTTAGAATCTCCAACGATGATTTTATTGATTACACTTTCCGCCGTATCTCCTTGGCGCACTACATATACCCCAGCCTGCAGGGATCCTTCTAGGTTTAATAATTTCATTCGGATTCGCATTGGTAATTTTGTGTCGATCATACCTTGAGCAATCAGGGTTTCCATGACAGCTGTAGCACTCGCGCCGGGCGGTATCTCAATCTCGACCTCGTTCTCTAACGATAGGGGCGACTGCAGAGAGAGATTTACCACCATACCTGCAACTAAAATCCCGAGTAATGCATATGGTATATAAGCTTGCAGAGAAGAATATAGCGAGGCTGTCTTCACAGTGGGTAACCGGAACCTATCAGTTGCGCCCTAGGCCCACACTTTAATTGTTATCAAAGTTTTCTAGTGTCACGTCACAATGCCCGGAAAACTAAAGTTCCGTTAGTCCCGCCAAAGCCGAAGGAATTGGATAATGCTACTTTAATGGGCATATCGCGCGCGGAATTCGCAACATAGTCTAAATCACAGTCAGGATCTGGGTTTTCGAGATTGATGGTGGGCGGAGCAATTTGCTCTTTTAGTGCGAGAATTGAATAGATCGCTTCTGCACCTCCTGCCGCTCCGAGCATATGCCCTACCATTGATTTCGTGGAGCTCATTACTAAATCGTACGCATGGTTACCGAATACTGATTTAACGGCTTGCGTCTCAGCAAGATCTCCGGCGGGCGTCGACGTTCCATGCGCGTTGATGTAATTGACATCTTTCGAATCAATTTTTGCGTCTTCGATGGCTAACCTCATACAGTCCGCAGCCCCTGCCCCATTGGGTGCAGGCGCGGTCATGTGATGAGCATCGCTATTCATACCGAAACCTATTAACTCGGCATATATTTCTGCACCGCGGCTTTCAGCATGTTCTAATGACTCAAGCATTACTACCCCCGCGCCATCGCTTAACACAAATCCATCTCGCTCAAGGTCCCAAGGGCGACTTGCGCTACTTGGGTCATCATTACGCGTCGAAAGAGCCTTGGCCGAAGCAAAACCACCGATCCCTGTAGGACATGTTGAGTACTCCGCACCACCAGCGATTATGGCATCTTGCTCGCCTCGCTCTATAGTCCTCGCAGCGAGCCCAATGCAATGCGCCCCTGTTGAGCAAGCCGACACTACGGCATAGTTGGCTCCTCTAATCCCATACCTTATTGAGAGGTGTCCCGATACCATATTAATGATATTACTAGGGACAAAAAAGGGTGAGATGCGCCTAGGCCCTCCATCTACGAATGACTGGTATCCTTTTTCGATGCCGGGCAGCCCACCTATACCCGAACCTATAATTGTGCCTATTCGCTTACAATTAGACTCAGATATTTCTAAGCCCGAGTCTTGTATAGCCTGAATAGCAGCAGCGAGCCCGTAATGGATAAAGGGGTCCATTTTCCGCGCGTCTTTTACTGAGATGTCATAATCTGCAACGTCGAAATCTTTTATTTCTCCTGCGATAGTAGTCGCAAATCCAGAGGCGTCAAATGACTCAATCGGAGCAATCCCACTTACACCTTCTTTTATATTTTTCCATGATTTTTGGACGGTACTTCCGTTCGGAGCAACCAATCCTAAACCTGTGACTACAACACGATGATTCAAACTATATTATCCTTCTCTATACTCAATTAATAGACGAGACCAACCCACTCAATCGATACGCAGTTTCTCTGCATTTTCAGTATTGAAAACGATCGAACAATTGGTTAGACGTGGCTATTAACGTAGTCAACTGCTTGCTGCACAGTAGTAATAGTCTCAGCATCTTCATCGGGAATTTCGGTTTTGAACTCTTCTTCTAACGCCATTACCAACTCGACAGTATCGAGAGAATCAGCACCTAGATCGTCTACAAAAGAGGCTGCACTGGTGACGTCTTCTTCCTTAACGCCTAGTTGTTCAACGACTATTTTCTTTACACGTTCTTCGACAGTACTCATTATTATGTAATCCTCCGATTAAAGCCACCAAAGATGTGGCGGGTGTTAGTGTAGTGCAAACCAAGCAAACTGCAAGCTACAGCTCGAAGTTTGTTTAAGTTTCTCTAATTCATTAATTTGCCGCATACGCCATTTTAACACTCATTTAGTGCTAAAGCATATGCATTCCTCCGTTAATATGCAGCGTTTCACCAGTAATGTAACTGGCATCATCAGACGCAAGAAACCCCACCGCAGCAGCTATTTCTGAAGCTTCCCCCATTCTTCCAGCCGGAATTTGACTAAGCATGCCTTCCTTTTGAGTATCTGTTAATTTTCCAGTCATGTCGGTATCAATAAACCCAGGCGCAACAGCATTCACAGTAATCCCACGACTGGCTACCTCACGAGCCAATGACTTCGTAAATCCAGTAACTCCCGCTTTCGCGGCGGCATAATTGGCTTGTCCAGCATTCCCTGAATGGGCAACAATTGAAGTAATGTTTATTATTCGACCAAATTTTTGTTTTACTAACGGCTTCAAAAAGTGTCGTGTCAACAAAAATACAGAATTTAAATTGGCTATCACAACATCATTCCATTCACTAGGTTTCATCCGTAACATAATATTATCTCTAGTTATTCCTGCATTATTGACAAGAATAGACGGTGACAAATCTAAGTTGTTAAGTTCGTCACAAAATCCCTGTATTGAGTCCTCGTTCATTACATCTAAAACTAGCCCCTTATGACCCGGATGATCACGCTCTATCTTTTCTACTCCGTTTTGTGAGGTCGCAGTGCCTATCACTTGATGATCAGTCGCTACTAGCTTTCCGACTATTGCTGCTCCAATTCCCCTACTAGCCCCCGTGACCAATGCTACTCGTTTTTCACTCATTGTTCAGTCCTATATCTCGTTTTGATTGCGCCTCTATGATAGCTCTATCACTGAGAGGAATACATGTTATCAAGGCTTCGGAGCGCTTTACGAGCCCTGTCAGCACTTTCCCTGGACCACACTCGTAACAGTCTCTGTACCCTAACTTTGCCAAGTACTCGATAGTATTATCCCATTTTACAGGCGAGTATAATTGTTGCTTTAAAACAGAACGGATCTCAACTGGATCTTGGTGCACTTTAACGTCAACGTTATGTATCACAGGAATTTGTGGGCTACGAATCTTGATAGACGACAAATGTTCCTCGAAGAGCTCAGCGGCAGGGATCATCAGTCGACTATGGGCAGCGACGCTAACAGGAAGTTCCAAAGCTCTTTTTGCACCGGCAACTTTCGCTTGCTCACATGCTTTTGCAATAGCACTTTTTTCTCCCGATATAACAATTTGCCCCGGAGCATTGAAATTAGCGCAATCACAGATCCCTATAGAGCTAACGGCTACACAAATGTCCTCCAACAAATCCTTCGAAAGACCAATAACTGCAGCCATCCCCCCTTTTCCATCGGGACTGCTGTTTTGCATTAACTTACCTCTAGTCGCGACCAACTTAACCGCATCTTTGTAATTAAGTGCTCCGGCACAAACTAAGGCTGAATACTCTCCAAAACTATGTCCGCACATAATACTAGGCAAGTGATTTCCGCATTGGGTCCAAATATCCCAAGTCGCAATACTAGCTGCTAACAAAGCTGGCTGGGTATTTTCAGTAGCATTAAGCCGCTCGACGGGTCCATCCGTAACTAATTTCCATAGATCAAATTTCAGCACCTCAGACGCTTCTTGAAACCTTTCAGACACCACTGCGAATTCGCTGCTCAATTCAGACATCATTCCGATTGCTTGAGACCCTTGACCAGGGAATAGAAAAGCATAGTTTCCAGACATCTTTAACTTGTCTCCTCAATATCTTTGCCGACCAATGAATTCTCTAAAACAGCAGCTATCATCTTTGGTACATCTTTATCTGCCTCTTGCAAGGCGACTTCTATCGCATGACTGAATGAAACTGCATCTGCCCCACCGTGGCTTTTGACTACAGTTTTTTGCAAGCCCAGCATACTAGCACCATTGTAGGCGCCGGGGTCAGCTCTTCTCTTTAAAGATGTAAGACTGGGCATAGCGCAGAGCGCACCCAACTTAGTTAGCCAACTTCGTTGAAACTCTTCTTTCGCGAGAGTCGTAAGCATTCGAGCCGCGCCCTCACTAGCCTTCAGTGCAATATTTCCGACGAACCCATCGCAGACAATGACATCAAACATCCCTGTGAAAATATCATTTCCTTCAGCAAACCCGGTATAGTTCAAATCGCTAGACGCCAGCATTGAGGCTGCCCTCTTTACATTCTCGCTCCCTTTAATTTCTTCTTCTCCGACATTAAGAAGACCAATTTTAGGCCTTTCCCTACCTCCCAAGGTTGCTGCGAGCACTGACCCCATAATAGCGAACTGGAATAGTTTGTCAGCATCGCAGTCTACGTTGGCGCCTAGATCTAATACGTATGTAGGAATTTTATTACTAGGCATTTCGGAGCAAATAGCTGGCCGATCTAGCCCTGGCAGCATATGGAGTACGAATCTTGCGATAGCCATCAATGCGCCAGTATTCCCGGCGCTGACACAGGCATCACATTCTCCATTTTTAACAAGATCTAAAGCTACTCGCATGGACGAGTCACGTTTATTTCTAAGCGCAGCAGAAGGCTTCTCATCCATCGAAACGACCTCGCTAGCATTCCTCAATTCTAAACGACTACTACCTCGGTACTTGGAAGCCAGATAAAACGGAAGCATAACTTCTTCTTGTCCAACTAGTTGAATTTCTAGATTAGAATATTTATCTAAAGATATAGCGGCTGCATCTACAGTAACTGAGGGACCGTGATCTCCACTCATACCGTCAACACTAAGGCGTATAGTCATCTATCAGCCCACCTGATACTACTTGTAGTGTTACGCAAGCACTGGCAGAGAAAGCGCCATAGGCTGCCCATAAGAAAAAACAAGGTATCGCTTTAATTTAATCTTTTACGTCTACTACTTTTTTCCCACGATAATAACCGTCGGCTCCAACGTGATGCCGGCGATGAGTCTCTCCTGTAGTGGGGTCCTCAGATAGTGAGGCGCTCTTAAGACTATCGTGGGACCTACGCATGCCTCGTCTAGAAGGAGTTGATTTATTTTGTTGTACCGCCATTATTTTCCCAGCCTCATTTTAAAGTTAGTCTGTGTCGGTAGTGTCAATCAATTCACGCAAACCAGCAAACGGTTTACGAACGACAGATACCCCTTCATCAAAAGGCTCATGCTTCATCGCACTACACGAGCTCATGTCTTCATGTCTTGGGATCATAGGAACGGCTAATAAAAGCTCGTCCTCAATAAGCCTCAATACGTCTAGTTTACCATTATTAACATAAAAAATATCCCTGCCTTCATTAAGCAGTAACTTTTCATCGCTGCCATCGTCGCTTTCACAAATAGCGAATTCACCAGATTTTCTGATTTCGAACTCAAATATTTCCAAACAACGCTGGCAATCGGCGCTGACCGCAGCCGACACATCAGTATCTAAAATCACCTCACCATTTTGATTCAAATCAAAAACGAGTTTTACTGACACATCGTTCTCTATACTGAAAAGACCTTTATTTCGAGTGAATTCACCTCGTTCAAGTATCCCATGCAGTACCCCCCCTCGCGAGACAAACTTATTACAGTCAATTATCTTTGGCAGCATCGCTTGCATGGCTTATTATAATCTTTTTACAGTATGGGTAAAGACAGGTATAGCTAGTAAAATTTATTACTTGTTGTAAACACGTTGTGACTAAAACGAAATCCATTAATCTTGTGCTAGCATCGTCGTCTCGGAATCGAGAGGTATTGTTAAAAAGACTATGCTTACCTTTTAAAGTGCGCCACCCCTGCGTTGATGAAACTCCACATACCCACGAATGCACCGAAGATACAGTTAAGCGCTTATCGGAGGAGAAAGCCTTAGCCGTACAAGCAAAAAGTAGTGAAATCGTGATAGGTAGCGATCAACTAGGTGAGTTCAATGGCCTACAAATCGGAAAGCCGCTGACTCGAGAAAAAAATATTACTCAGTTACTTAGTTTTGCCGGAAAATCTGTGCGCTTTTATACAGGACTATTTGTCATAAGGCTTGGTGACAGCGAAATTCGCCGCGGGATAGTTACTTCAACAATAAAATTTAGGACCCTGACTCGAACAGAGGTAGTGTCCTACGTTGATACTGAGATGGCATTAGATTCGGCTGGAGGTTTTAAGATGGAAGGCTTAGGCATTTCGTTGATCGAAAATTTTTCGTCTGCTGATCCAACCGCAATTATTGGATTACCTTTAATATTGACATCTAGATTCCTGCGCGAACTAAGTACTTAGGCTAAGCTCTGTTATGAGGGCGCGTGGGCCTTTAGAGTTCCACTTCACCTGAAATACGAAGTTAACGAAAAAGCTACTTTACTCAAGATACTCTCAATAGAATAATCGGCTCTTGTAAAAGACAAGACAGTGTCAGCTTCTAGAACTTCGCTAACTATCTGTTTTAATGAGCTTAAGTCGTCGATTAATCCGAGTTGTTTGCTCCGCTCCCCAGTCCAGACTAAACCTGAAAACAATCTATCGTCTTTAGCTATCTTTAATTTTTCAAAACGACTGTCTTTCACAGCACTTATAAACTGTTGATGTATTTCTTTTAACATTTCTTTTGCATGCAATTGATGCTGTTCGCTCATTGGTCGGAATGGATCTAAAAAATGCTTATCTTCTCCAGACGTAATCGAGCGTCGTTCAACACCTAGCTTTTCAATCGCACCACCCAATCCAAAGCTGTCCATACGAACGCCAATGGACCCTACAATACTAGCTCTATTAGCATAGATATGATCCGCGGCTACAGCGATATAATACCCCCCCGAGGCGCATATATCTTCGATCAACGCGATTGTCGGTATATCAGGAAACTCTGCTTTTAACCGAAGAATTCCATCGTATATTTGACCTGATTGAACGGGACTCCCTCCGGGTGTGTTAAGTCGTACAATCACACCTACAGTTTTAGGGTAGTTAAATGCCTCATCTAGACTTTTTAGAACGTTCTCCGCACTTGACTCGCCTTCCGCATCAATCACACCAGTCACATCCACTAGTGCCGCGACACGATCATTCACAAAAGCATTTGCTGGCAATTCCAGCCCAGAAATGTTCAGTACCAAAATTCCAACGTAGGTTAGTGCAACCAATTTAAAAAAAAGATTCCACCTGCGGGCTCTTTTACGCTCCGTCAAATAGCTGGCAAACATCTTGCTCAGTAGCCTCAGATCCTCACCAGAAGGTAATTCTCCTTGCTCAAAATCAGTAGGACGTTGGCTCATCCCACGTTCACTATCATGCCAGCTCACGGGTGCAATCTCCTTGTAGTTTTT
>CACEAA010000006.1 GCA_902557415.1 uncultured Pseudomonadota bacterium
TGGGAAGTAACAACGTTCAAGACGAAGGTGCCTGTTTTATAGCGCCAGATGCTTCTGTTATTGGAAATGTCCGCTTAAAACATAATGCGAGCATCTGGTTCGGGGTTGTTATACGGGGCGATAATGACCTCATCACTATCGGAAAAAATTCCAATGTGCAGGATTTATCGGTTTTGCATACCGATCCAGGTTGTCCTTTAACAATTGGGTCTAATTGCACTATAGGACATAAAGTCATGCTACATGGATGCACTATTGGGGATAACTCACTGATAGGAATAAATGCTGTTATTTTGAACGGTGCTACAATTGGAAAAAACTGCCTGATCGGCGCAGGAGCACTGATCACTGAAGGGAAAACGATACCTGATGGTAGCCTCGTGCTTGGCTCGCCTGGAAAAGTCGCTCGAGAACTATCGGCGACCCAAATAGCAAATCTCACCGCATCCGCTGAAGGCTACGTTAAAAACGGAAAACGTTTTTCTGCAGAGTTATCCTAGAGATATAAGCTAAATTTAGAACCACTACTTATCAAAAAAGCTCCAATCAGTGGTCGGAAGCGTAGCGATTAATAATTTGTTTGCCTAACGCCATCATATGGACTTGATCAGGACCATCCGCCTGTCGGCACCATCTCGCGTAGTTAAATGCCTCCGCCATGCAATAATCACCCGTCAGGCCTCCGGCACCGTGTATTTGCATACATCGATCGATGACAGTTTGTGCCATGAGAGGTACCGTGATTTTTGCCGCCGCTATAAAATCCATCGCGCTTTTCGCACCTAGTTCATCCATCTTAGTGGCGGTTTTCATCGTTAGTAACCGTGCCTGTTCTATTTCACAAAATGACTTAGCGATATCTTCTCTAATTGATTGATGTTGAGAGAGTGTTTTACCAAAAGTCGAACGGGAGACTGTTCGCTTACAGGCAAGCTCTAGAGCCCTCTGTGCGCCACCAATTAGTCGCATGCAGTGATGGATCCTTCCAGGCCCCAGTCGACCTTGAGCGATCTCGAATCCGCGCCCCTCACCAAGTAAAATATTTTCGACCGGAACTCGCACATTATCAAACCTAACCTCAGCATGCCCCTGAGGTGCATCATCGTAGCCTAATGTGGTTAACGGTCTAGTTATAACGAGTCCATCAGTATCTTTAGGAACTAAAATTTGGCTTTGTTGCAGATGCCGATTAGGATTCTCTGGATCGGTTTTCCCCATGACGATAAAGATTTTGGTCCTCTCAAACATGGCGCCAGTGATAAACCACTTTAAACCATTAATCACATACTCATTACCGTCACGCACAATTGAGGTTTGTACGTTAGTAGCATCGCTTGAGGCAACATCCGGCTCGGTCATAGCAAAAGAGGAACGTATTTCTCCGGCTAAGAGAGGCTGCAACCAGTCAGCTTTTTGCTGTTCTGTAGCATATTTTATAAAAACCTCCATATTTCCTGTATCTGGGGCATTGCAATTAAATACTTCTGAACTCCAATAAACACGGCCCATGATTTCAGCAAGCGGGGCATATTCTGCATTGCTTAGTCCGCCATGGTCCTTTGGCATAAATAGGTTCCATAAGCCCTGTTCTTTGGCTAAGGCCTTCAGCTCTTCAACAAGAGGGATAGTAGAAAATCTATCTTCGAGGCCTGATAATTCTTCGTGATACCGATGTTCGTTAGGATAAACGTGCTGTCCCATGAACTGTTCTAACTGAAGCTTTAATTCATCCGTCGATGCGGTAATATTCGCGTACATAAACTTTTCCCGTAAAATTTTTCGAATATTTTACCTCTAATTTGCATTCGTTGGTATTTCAATCACTATTCGCATTTACAAGAATGAAAAAAAATGATGTGATGGTACCTACTGTATTAAAAGCTTAATTTCCCCTATCAAAGATAAACAAATTCAAGGTAACGGCTAATGGCTCAAAACAAAACATTAACTGCACTCCAGCAAAACTACGCTCTGACTGCTGTAGACGATTATGATATGCGAATGTATGTCCTGGAGCACCTGAGAGATAAAGACAAACGTAATGCGCTTATAGCGGAACATCGTCAATTTCCAAGGGGTGGGGCGACTCAACCTGGAACGCCACCGCCTTTGCAGAGCCCCGTATTAAAAAAGTTAGTCGACAAGCTAAGAATGTTCCCACAGAAGGGAAAACATACCATCGTGGAGACCATTCCTTGGAAAGAATACTCTATCGGAGTGCTGCCTGGAGCGCGAGGTAATGCGGTAAAAATTACTAAAGAAAAGTATAGTACTAGAGAAGATGCAGAGCATGCGATCTTCTGTAAAAGACTAAAATCACTGTGCGCTCATTACGAAATACGCATGTAAAAAATAAAGTAGGGAGCAAGTAAATGAAACAAAATTCAATGTTGCGTATCACGGGGTATTCTGATCAATGCTCGGTGGAGCCTGGAGATGAAATCACCTTCTACGTTCATAGTGAATTTGGTGAACCGTATCAATCAGATATTGTTCGACTGATCAACGGCGATACCAACCCTGAAGGTCCTGGATTCAAGGAAAAAGTATTTCGTACGAGCGTCAACGGAAAGTACAAAGGGGCAAATCAGCCACTTATGGCCGGCAGCTACATTTTGGGCCCTCAAAGTGAGCTATTTGATTTAGAAAGTCTGACTATGTGTGCCTATATCTATCCTACAACGCCAGTTATTGATACAGAGGGCGTCGCGGTTGGAGAACAAGCTCTGTTAGGAAAGTGGGACGACTCCAAAAAAGTAGGCTACGGGCTATTTATTAACGACGCAGGGGCGCTGGAATTTAAAATTGGAAAGGGTCGAGGAAAAATAGAAACCTTTAGCACCAAAAAGGCAATGATGCGGAAAGTCTGGTACAAAGTCATGGTCAGTTATGACGCGAGTAACGGGAAAGGCTTTATCTGTCAGGTACCTTACTTAACTGCTACAAACGGAGGTCATGGACCGAGCATGCTGCATCCTCGGTCAGATACTGAGGCGGAGAAAAATTTTAAAGTAAAAAATGGACCGGCAAAAATAACGTCAGCACCATTTATGATGGCCTCTAGTGCAAAAGACCCCGACTGTGGACGAACTGTTTCAGGTGCGCACTATAGCCAGCTCGCCGAGCCATGGACTATTCCAGAGCATACTCAAAAATATAACGGTAAAATAGATCGACCACGTATAACTAACCGCGCCTTAAGCAGAGCCGAAATCGAGCTGATAATGGGTGCCCCAAGAATGGAAGCTATTCCAACAGAGCTTAGAGAGAGCGTAATTGCTGCGTGGGATTTTAGCGCCAATATACGTGATAATGCGGCCTCTACGCACATCGTAGATATGGGACCTCATAGACTACATGGAGTGGCAATTAACTTGCCCGTGCGAGGTACACCGGGACACAACTGGTCCTCACACTTCATGAGTTTTATCCACGGGCCACAAGAATACGGAGCTATTCACTTTCATGATGAGACCGTTGACGATGCTCGTTGGCGACCTAGTTTCACTATGAAAATTCCTGATAGGATGGTTAGCGGCGTTTACGCTGCTCGCTTAAGGGTAAAAGGCCAATCAACACCTGAATACGAAGACTACATCCCGTTTTTTGTCAGGCCGCCCAAAGGAACTACCACGGCAAAAATTGCACTCATTATGCCAACTCATAGTTACATGGCTTACGCCAACGATAATCTCAGCGTAAACTCTGTTGTAGCGCAATTGCTAACAGGACAAGTACCTCTGCTGCAGCCAGGTGATTTACTTCTAAATCAAGAAAGAGGTTACGGGCTTGGTACTTATGCATCCTATCGTGATGGCTGGGGCGTCAATGTTTCGTCAAGACTTCGCCCAATCCTTAATATGCGACCAAAGTATCTGCATGTACTATCGCCATCCATTTGGCAGTTTAATGCCGATCTGCATTTAGTTGATTGGCTGCACGAACTCGATTATGACGTCGACATCTATACAGACGAAGACGTTCAGAGAGAAGGCGTAGATCTTTTAAACCGTTATCCAATCGTATTAACAGGACACCATCCGGAATATATCTCTGAAGAGCAAATGGATGCTTATCATGACTACCAATTACAGGGAGGAAGATTCTTATATTTAGCTGCTAACGGCTTTTATTGGATCACTGTGCCGCATCCTGACAACCCAAATATTGTGGAAGTTAGAAAAGGTGATAACGGAACTCGCGCCTGGACTATTAATCCAGGAGAGTACTGCAATGCTTTCGACGGAAAGCATGGCGGACTCTGGCGAGTGAGAGGTCGAGCGATGAGTAAATTATTAGGCGTCACTTTTACCTCGTTTGGATTAACCTACTCGTCGTACTATCGCAGAGCTCCCGATAGTGAGCTACCTGAATGTAAATGGATAATGAAAGGGATCGGGTCCGACGAAGTCATCGGTAATTTTGGTCTTGTCGGCGGAGGTGCTGCAGGATTGGAACTTGACCGGTATGATTTAGAACTAGGGACTCCAAATAGAGCCTATCTTCTCGCTCACTCTGAGGGACATAATGATATTTTTGTGTCTGTTACGGAAGAATCGACATTCAATGCGAGAGGATATACTCAAGGCGGTACTGGCGACAATAATCCCTGGACGCGTGCCGATATTGTCTACTATAAAACACCCAATGACGGCGCTGTATTTTCGGTAGGTTCGATGTCATGGTGTGGTTCTTTGCAGCACAATGATTATAAAAACAACGTTTCGCAAATTATGCAGAACGTTCTAAACGGATTCTTAAAATCAGGGGCGCTGCCTTGAGAAAAGAAGAAAAAGAGGTCGAACTGGAACGAGATCACTATTGGTGGCTCCACCCAGCACTTAGAGGACAAGAGTCGATGGGTAGCGATGTCGAGGGAGCTCTTCCATGGCAGTGGGAAGAAACGGCTGAATTCGAAAGTACTGAACACCTTGAAACGATCGATCCCAACGGCCCCTACGCCGACTTTGCAAAACTTTTGTACAAACTTAATGGCTACAAGCCAGGCCCAGTTACCGGCTGGTATATAGTCTTATCTCCAAAAAAAGGACAGTACGCAGTAGGCCAACTTTGCGTCGATCCGAACGTACCCGTAATTCTTTTCAAAGACAAGGTCTTTGCTACTGAAAGTGAAGCACGTGAGGCAGCCACCGTCCTGAAACAAGCTCACCCGGGACTGATCCATACAAGCTAGCCTCAATTTACAAAAACCGACAATCGAATGAGTAAACAGCGACGTTTTTGGGCACTTGTCTCTCTAATTATAGCCGGCGAACTAATATTCAGCCTGCCGTTCCATGTCCCCCGCTATTTCCGACCCTCCTTGCTTGAAGCATTTAATCTAACAAACACCTCTCTTGGAGATGTCTTTGCCATCTACGGAATAACGGCAATCCTAGCTTATTCCCCTGGCGGAATTCTCGCTGATCGCTTCGATCCCAAGCGTCTCATCATAGTGTCCCTAATTTTAACAGCTGTAGGAGGGATCTATTTTTCCACCATACCCGATGCTTTCAATCTTGGCATTCTTTACGGGTATTGGGGATTTACCACCATATTCTTATTTTGGGCTGGCTTAATGCGAGCCACAAGAACCTGGGGAGGGGATACTTCGCAAGGAAAAGCTTTCGGCTTTTTAGACGGTGGGCGTGGTCTGATAGCAGCTATCTTTGCGAGTGTCGGGGTGTGGCTTTTCTCTAGCGCGCTCCCACCGACAGATCTCATTGAAGTGGCTGAAAGAAAATCAGCTCTGACCATTGTTATCCTCTCCTACAGCCTAGCAACCGCTATGGCGGCACTACTTGTTCTTATATGTCTCCCAACTCAAATCAGAAGCAATGTCCCTGATTCAATGCCGAAGAATACTCTGCTGACTGTGCTAAGTAGACCAGTAGTTTGGTTAAAAGCATTAATTATCTTCTGCGCATACTGCGGTTATAAAGGTCTTGATAATTATGGTCTTTACGTGCACGAAGTCTTGAGACTAAGTGAAATAGAATCCGCAAAATTCATGGCATACATGGCGTTCCTGAGACCAGTGGCAGCCGTGCTTGCGGGATTTCTAGCTGACCGGTTTCTAGCGAGTAGTGTTATAAAATGGTCATTTCTGTTGTCATCAGGCGGCTACATCGGCAATGTAATTGTGAACGGACAAATCGCTCTAGCCAACATTATATTTGTCACACTTATCATCACTTTTCTCACAGTGTTTGCATTACGGGGCGTTTACTTCGCACTTTTAGCAGAAACCCAGACCCCCACTAGATTGACTGGAACTACTGTGGGGATAATATCAGTGATAGGGTACAGCCCTGACATATTTTTTTCACCATTAGCGGGTAGGATCCTAGATGCATTTCCAGGGGCTCAGGGTTATACGTATTATTTTTCTCTGCTAACCTTGTTATCGCTAACTGGATTACTTACTACTATTATTTTAATCAAAAAAATCAGCAAAGGGCGAGTATGAAAAATAAAATATGTGCGATTATTGGCGCAGGCCAAGGGTTAGGACAGGCCCTGGCCCGACGTTTTGCCAAAGGAGGCTACACGCTAGCGCTAATCACTCGATCGCAAGAAGGCGGCTCAGCAGCACTTGTCGCAGCTCAAGAAGCAGCGCCAGAGCTAGCGCATGAGTATTATCAAGCGGATGCTACCAAGCCAAAGGAGTTAGAAGACACCCTAAAAGGAATTATCCTGAGCAAAGGCGATATTACTACTCTGATATACAACGTAAGAGGTGGCTATGCCCCTAATGACCCGCTAGACATGTCCTATAACGACGTTGAATCTATATTAAATCTTGAAGTGGTAGGTGCATTCGCAGCAGCTAAATCTGTGCTCCCTGATATGCTAACCAAATCAAGCGGAAATATAATATTCTCCAGTGCAACAGCGGCCTTCCGCGGATCCGGTACAAATCCCCTGTACGCAATCGGCAAATTTGGTCTACGTGGTCTCTCGCAGAGCTTAGCCAAAGCCTACGGCAAAAACGGCGTACATGTGACCCACGTTCGGCTGGACTGTGAGTTAGATGTACCTGATGTTCGACAATGGATGGGCGACGAATTTGATATTGATAAAACCAGTAATGTTGATGATGTTGCAGAGACCTATTGGTGGACACACGAGCAACCAAAATCTGCTTGGAGTAACGAAATTGAGATCCGCCCCTACTCCGAAAACTGGACTTACTAAAACCACTGGGACAAAAAGGAACTTTGTAACGTGTCAAAAAAATTCATTGGTAAAGTAGCTGTTGTAACCGGCGCGAGCCGAGGTATCGGCAAATCAATTGCTTTGTCATTAGCCAATCAAGGCGCCCGAGTGGCCTGTACCGCGACGATTGCTGAAAATGCAGATACTACCGTAGCAGAGATTGAAGCGGCGGGCGGCCAAGCGATGTCTATCGGGTGCCGAGTAGAAGATCCGGATATGGTTAAAGACTCGTTTGCTTTAATTCATCAAAACTATGGTTCCGTTGACATACTTGTTAACAATGCAGGGATCTCAAAACCTATGCTGACCATGGAAATGAGTGAAGAAAACTGGGACATCCACATGGATATCAACTGTAAATCTATTTTTTTGTGCTCCCAAGCAGTGGCGCATCAAATGAAAGAAAATGGAGGTGGATGTATCATTAATATCGGCTCTATTCTTGGTCAAAATGCCTTTCCAGCCACGCTAGGTTACTGTGCCTCGAAGGCTGCCGTTGATCAAATGACAAAAGTCATGGCTATAGAATGGGCACGATTTGGTATTCGCGTAAATTGTATTTCACCTGGCTACATTAGGACCGAGTTAATTGATCAGCTTGCTCGGGAGGGGAAATTAAAACTATCTGACCTAGAAAGGCGAACGCCCCAAAGAAGGCTAGGAACAGGCGCAGATGTCGCTAATGCAGTAAATTTTGTTGCGAGCGAAGATGCGAACTTCATGACCGGTGAAACGCTGATAATCGATGGCGGATGGAACGCGTTCGGTTATTACCAAACTTAGTTTAAAGCTTTCAAAATATTGGCACATCAGCCAATTTTAGCCTATGGTATTTGTCCATGACTGTAATAAAAGAAATCACGGAAAATAATTCAAAATACATGGGCTGGCGTAAACAACTGCACTCGATACCCGAACTCGCCTATAAAGAAAACGAAACCTCTAACTTTATTGCTGAAAAACTAGAGAGTTTTGGTATTCCGATCGTCCGCGGGTTAGGCAAAACCGGATTAGTCGGAACTATAAGATCGGGAAATAGCGATCGTTCAATCGGGCTTCGAGCTGACATGGACGCTCTGCCAATAAACGAGCTAAATACTTTCGCACACAAGTCAAAGCATGCGGGAATAATGCACGCATGCGGACATGATGGTCATTCGGCAACACTCCTTGCCGCTGCTGAGTATCTTTCTAAAAATAGAAATTTTGACGGTATCGTGCATTTTATCTTCCAACCTGCCGAAGAAGGGGAAGCTGGTGCCAAGGCCATGATAGAAGATGGGCTATTTGAAGATTTTCCCATGGAGTCAGTCTACGCGATTCATAACTGGCCCGGCCTTCCGATTGGTGAAATTGCAATGCGTAGTGGTCCAATAATGGCTGCAATGGATGTGTTTGAAATAAAAATTATTGGTAAAGGCGGCCACGCTGCATTGCCCCACTTAGTGATTGATCCTATCCCAGTTGGTTCCCAAGTAGTACTCGCGTTACAAAATATCGTATCGAGAAATCTCAGCCCTACCGATACCGCAGTGGTATCAGTCACTCAATTTCATGCTGGAGATGCCTGGGCCGTGGTTCCCAAAGAGATCATACTAAAAGGTACCGTTCGGAGCTTCACGCCTAACGTTCAAAAATTGATAGAACAACGTATGAAAGAAATAACTTCAGGGATTTGTACCGCGAGTAATTGCGATTTCAATTGGTGGTATGAAAAGCGATTTCCCCCGACAGTTAACTCCTCAGCAGAAACCGAGCTGGCAGCAAAAGCTGCACGGTCAGTATGCGGAAACGAATCAGTAAACGCTAACGTAGAAATGGTAACCGGCTCTGAAGATTTTGGTTATATGCTGCAAGAAAAACCCGGATGCTATGCGTTCCTTGGTAACGGGCCAGGCGAAGGAGGGTGCATGCTACATAGCGCACATTATGATTTTAATGATGAAATCATACCGGTGGGAGCAAGCTATTTTGTGCAATTAGTAACAGAAGAATTAAAAATTTAGCTTAGTACACGTCAGTACACTAAAGGAGTAGTAATGAACAAACATAAAGAACTAATTACGGCTGGGTTTAACGCGTTAGCCGATGGTGATTCAGGGCCGTTAATGGGGTTATTTGACGACAGCGTTCAGTGGCGAATAATTGGAGACACAAAATTCTCCGGGCTGTATGAAGGAATGGAGGAAGTCACCGGGCGACTTCTCGGTCCATTGTCCGAGCTACTTGACGGTCATCTTCATATATTCGTGGACAACCTAATTTCGGAAGGTGACTATCTCGTTTGCCAAGGCAGGGGCGAATCAAAAACTATATCTGGCGGCACATATAATAATACCTACTGTTGGGTATACAAATGGTCTGGCGATAAAATTACGGCGGTAACTGAATACTTAGATACTGAAATACTAAGAGCCTCTTTTGAAAATTAAACCACGGTGGGACGCTAAGAATAGATCAAAGTGCTAGACATTAAAACGAAAATGCATGACGTCACCATCTTTTACAAGATACTCTTTCCCTTCGACCCTTAACTTGCCAACCTCTCTTGCCTTAGGCTCTCCCTCACATTCTATATAGTCGTGATAACCAATAACTTCCGCCCGAATGAAACCCCTCTCAAAATCTGTATGTATGACGCCAGCAGCCTGCGGAGCTAAAGCGCCTTGCTTTACGGTCCATGCTCGGCTTTCTTTTGGTCCAGCAGTGAAAAAGCTCTGCAAGCCCAATAAACGGTATCCAGCTCGAATCACTTTATCTAAACCAGACTCCTCAATTCCCAAGTCTTTCAAAAACTCATCTCTATCAGACTCTGGTAACGCCGCTATTTCTGCTTCTATCGCTGCACAAAGAAAAATACATTCGGCTCCTATCTCATTAGCGTGAGCTGCTACCAGCGTCACCTGAGGGCTATGTTGCAGTTGGTCTTCTGAAACATTTGCTATAAAAAGCATGGGCTTCACGGTTAACAGTGAAAGCTCTTTAGCTAATATTAGGGCAGGATCGGCAACAGTAAGATTCGCCGCGCGGATAGCGATGCCGTTTTCTAAGTTCTTCAAAAGTACAGTAAAGCACTCGACACGCTGACGCTGTTCCTTGTCACCAGATTTCGCTTGCTTTTCTGCCCTCTCCAAACCACGCTCGCATAGTTCCAAGTCAGCGAGCAATAACTCCGTCTCAATAATATCGATATCCGCGATAGCATCAACTCGCCCTGAAACGTGCGTAACATTATCATCTTCAAAGCAACGAACGACGTGTGCGATCGCATGCGTTTCTCTGATATGCGCTAAGAATTTATTCCCCAAGCCTTCGCCCTTAGACGCTCCTTCAACTAACCCTGCAATATCGACAAATTCCATAGTAGAGGGAATGACTTTTTTTGAACTTGCTATCGAGGCTATGTGAGTTAATCTCTCGTCGGGTACAGAAACTATACCGACATTAGGTTCTATGGTGCAAAATGGGTAATTCTCGGCCGCAATTTCAGCGCTCGTAAGCGCATTAAATAAGGATGACTTACCAACATTCGGCAACCCAACAATTCCACACTTAAAACCCATTAAATATCACTCACATTAATTATTATCTCGTCGATTCAAAACGTTCATAGCGCTCTCAAAGGAACCAGATAGAATTTCATCGGACAGCGCCAAAACATCATCTATACGAGAAGAGATGATCAACCGCTCTTTGGAGCTGGGTTTTCCTAAAACAAAGCTACTGACATCGCGACCTGGCTCAGGTCGGCCTATTCCTATTCGAACTCTATAATATGCGTCTGATCCAAGACTTTGGGTAATACTTCTAAGCCCATTATGTCCACCATGACCACCACCATATTTAAGGCGAACACAACCCGCACTTAAATCCAAATCATCGTGAGCAACGAGGATCTTTTTAGCTTCGAGACCATAATAGTTAGCGTAAGACGCCACACTTTGTCCACTCAGATTCATATAAGTCGTTGGCTTCAAAAAGGTTACACCATTAGGGCATTTACCCAAGATTCCAGAATGTCGTGCACTAGGGCTCAGTGGAGCTTTGTTTTTACTAGCCCATCCATCCAAAAGCCAAAAACCGACATTATGTCGATCGTTTTGCTGACTTTCTTCAGGGTTTCCCAGTCCCACCACTAACCGAATTTCATTACCGCCAGTCATCGCCGCCTACAACCAACGCTGAGTACTCTCTCCCCAAGATTACTCTGAAGAATCTGTGTCAGGATCTTCGGTCGCAGTATCTTCTCCATCTGAAGCCTCATCCGCGCCGTCAACCTCTTCGCTATCAGGTTCTTCCTCTTCTTCGACCATTCTAGGCATCGCCACCTGAACTATGGCCGCGGCACCGTCCCCGCCACTTGTTATCGAGGTGATCTCAACACCATCAGGCAACACCAAATCAGCGAGATGCACAGCATCACCCACACCCAGATTAGCTACATCTACTTCTATGGACTCCGGCAGGTCCTTCGGCAAACATGTGATTTCAATCTCTGTCATTAAACGTGCAATCACTCCACCTTCCTGCTTAACGCCGATACAATCCTCTTCATTTAAAAAGTGCACCGGAATGCGGATAGTCAGCGCAGCGGACTCATCCACTCTCTGAAAGTCCATGTGCATGACAAATGGTTTATAAGGGTGCCGCTGCATATCCTTCAAAACCACCCTCTCAACCTTTCCATCTATAGAAAGATCTAAGATCTGAGAATAAAAAGATTCTTGCGAAGACGACTTCAACACATCCGAATGTTTGAGTTGTATCGACAACGCTGCTTTCTTAGCCCCATAAACTATCGCCGGAACCATTTCTGACTTCCGTAGGCGGCGGCTCGCACCCTTGCCCATATCGCCGCGACTTTGCGCGACTAAAGTTAATTCGTCCATTTCTAATCTCCAGTAAATAATACAAAATTAAGCGATTTCCGCCCGCGACCAAGCGATTTCACACTCAATACACTAATCAACAAACATTGAGCTCAAAGATTGGCTCGAATTAATCCGACGAATACTTTCAGCCAATAATCCTGCCACAGATAGCTGTCGGATCTTACCTGAATCTATCGCCTCTTGCGACAACGGGATGGTATCTGTCACAACTAACTCATCTAGCGGAGATCCACAAATTTTTTCAATCGCATTACCTGACAGTACGGGATGAGTACAGTAAGCAACTACTTTTTTCGCTCCGCTTTCTTTTAAAGCAGACGCCGCGCTGCACAGAGTCCCAGCTGTATCGACCATATCGTCAACCATGACACAAGTCCGATTTGCGACATCACCGATAATATTCATGACTCTAGATTCATTTGCCTTGGGTCGTCTTTTATCTATTATTGCTAAATCGGCATTATCTAAACGTCTAGCGATAGCTCGCGCTCTCACAACGCCACCTACGTCGGGCGACACAACCATCAAATCTTCGTACTCGTGCTTCCATATATCCCCAAGCAGCACCGGCGAAGCGTATACATTATCCATTGGAATATCAAAAAAACCCTGTATTTGCTCAGCATGCAAGTCCACCGTTAAAAATCTGGTAGTGCCAACATGCGTTATCATATTAGCGACCACCTTAGCGGTAACTGGTACCCTCGCCGAGCGAGGTCTGCGATCTTGCCGCGCATAACCGAGATACGGCACTACTGCGGTGATACTCTGAGCAGAGGCCCGCCGCAAAGCGTCCACCATTATGAGTAGCTCCATAAAATTATCATTCGTAGGCGCGCAGGTTGATTGAATAACTATTGCATCTCGACCGCGAACATTCTCTGCAACCTCAACCATGGTTTCGCCGTCACTAAAGGCACCGACTACCACTTTCCCAAGTGGCACATGAAGATGCTTAGCAACAGACGCAGCTAGTGTAGGATTCGCATTTCCAGTGCACAACATCAGTGAGTCATCAATCATTGGTTTAAGCGCCTCATCGCATTGTAGAGTGTCCCAAAGTAGATTCGAAGGCAGGCCCTGCTTTGAGGATTATCCCATGTTAATGACGATAAACCTATCACCTGCCAAAAATATGGCTGGGGTGCCAGGATTCGAACCTGGGAATGCTGGGATCAAAACCCAGTGCCTTACCACTTGGCGACACCCCAAAACTTCTAATGTTAGCCCTTCAAAACTTAGGACTCTTCATCAACCTTCTCTAACAAAGGAGAGTAATTCTCTCGCTCCGCTGCAAAGCCAGTCCAATCATTTGGAAGAGCATGCTTCACAACTTCCAACTCCTCACGGCATTCAAAAAGCGCGAATACGCTCGACCCAGTTCCACTCATTCTTGATGGACGATAGTGGCCAAGCCAATCAAGTGCATCACCCACGCTAGGGTATAAACGACGGGTAACCAACTCACAATCATTCCGGCTACTAGCCATAGAAAATTCATGCATTTTGATGGCGTCAGTATCTCGTGTCAACAAAGGATCGCTAAATATCTGGCTAGTCGGTACTTTACAGTCAGGAATAATAACAAAAATCGGTCCTACTTCCGGAAAAAAAGAGAACAATTTCTCCCCCACCCCCTCCGCCCAAGCACTTTTCCCTCTTACAAAGACAGGCACATCAGCACCCAGCCTAAGCCCTAAAGCAGCCAGATCACTTTCGGGCAAATTCAATCCCCAAAGAATATTCAAAGCAACTAATACCGTCGCGGCGTCAGAACTCCCTCCGCCTAAACCAGCACCCATAGGGATGCGCTTCTGCACCGAAATTGTTGCGCCTTTCGAGCCCGCCACGTACTCCCTTAGCAACTTCGCTGCCTTAACAGTTAAATCATCCTCACTAGACACTCCGACTAAGTCAGAATCCCTATCAATTATTCCGTCGTCTCGTACCTGAAAGTCAATATAATCGCAAACATTGATGAATTGAAAAACAGTCTGTAAGTTATGATAGCCATCCTCACGCCTCCCGTTTATCTGCAAAAAAAGATTAATTTTAGCAGGGGCCGGCCAGCCCTTAGATATGATCAATTATCGTATCTCCCATTTTTTTACAACTATCCGCGACTTCAGATCTTCACAGTCAATTGACAACTTCCTGGGCACATTAGGATCACGACCATCGTGGTAATGTTTGTATACAACTTCGCAATCAAATTGAGAAAAACTAACATATTTACCCGCATTATCCGTTAACTCGTTCGTCAAAATGCTCCGACTACTTCGATCTGGGACGCCCAATAGCCAGTATCGCAATTGCGACAAAGGGACACTCCAGCCTAGCTGCGCCAACATCAACTCCTCAGGCGTACTCGCCAAAAAAGATTGGCCATCAGAAGTTAACAGAATTACCTTACTATCATTGCCACGGATGGTCAGCGCACCACTACCAAAAGGACCTGAAAGCCTTAGATTATAAGCCTCGCCGATTTGAGTCCAAATCAAATCTGCGCTGAAGGAATCTTCACTGGTCCGCACTGATATCCTCGCTCGGGCTGTCCAGTCGGTCAACGCAACAACCTTTGCTTCGTGATTTTCCAAAGACTCTAACTGCAGAACCTTCGGTTGTCGACCGGCCATACTGACAATTGAACATGAATGAAAAATCAAACAAAAACAGGCAACAAGTAAAATTCGGAGCCCAACCTCGAGCTTATCACGCTTAAGCGTCATTTTTTGTCACAACCTCTGTAATTGCACGTTTTTCCTGCACTATCAAGGTATCATCATCGACTATCACGTCACAATGCAATCTAAAAAGAAATTTTCGCAGCAGTAGGTAGGAAAGCCTAGATTGCTCTATAATAAATAAAAGATTAAAAGCCTGACAATCTCGAATTACACCCGAAAACACTATCAAAAAGAAAAACATTTCTACGCTAGCTATTTATTATGTCATTAATCGTACTAGGTCTTAGTCATAAAACTGCCCCTCTGGATATCAGAGAAAAGTTAGTTTTCGATGATGTGGTTATGACAAATGCTCTACGGGAACTAAAGTCATCGCCAGGAATATCTGAATCAATGATTTTATCGACCTGTAATAGGACTGAGCTTTACTGTTATGAGGAGGAAGGCGTAATTACCGACCTCATTAATTGGCTCTCTTCGATTAAGAGTATTGAGCGCGATGAAATTAAGGACCATATGTATAAGTACACTGGGGAAAGCGCTGTAAGGCATATTCTTCGAGTTGCCAGTGGCTTAGATTCGATGGTGCTAGGGGAGCCTCAAATATTGGGGCAACTTAAGGAAGCCTATAAAAAAGCCACTTCTGCTGATACTGTGGGGAAATTTTTAAACCGGCTTATGCAATTTTCTTTTTCATCGGCAAAACTAATTCGCTCCGAAACAGAAATAGGCAATAGTCCTGTTTCAGTTGCCTATACCGCCGCGAAACTTGCCGAACAAATCCATGGAGATTTGAGCTCGAAATGCGCAATTTTAATTGGATCTGGCGATACAGCAACACTGGTTGCAAGCCATTTAAAAGGCAGTGGTTTACAGAAACTCATTGTTACCAACAGAACGCTTCAAAACGCACGTACGCTAGCTACCCGTCATGGTGGCGATGCAATTGCTATTAGTACGCTACCAAAATTTTTACCCCAAGGAGATATTATAATCACTTGTACGGGGAGCGCAGAGCCGATCGTCACAAAATCTATGGTCTCACTGGCACTAAATAATAGAAATAAAGAACCCATATTTATAGTTGATTTAGCGGTACCACGGGACATAGATCCTGAAACCGGCGCTCTAGATAACATCTACCTGTACACCGTTGATGACCTACAGTCAGTAGTATTATCAAATCTGAACGTCCGAAAAGATGCAGCCGCTATCGCCGAAGAAATGATTTATTTACAGGTCCAAGATTACATGCACTGGTCCAAGTCGCAGTCTGTCTCTAATACCATACAAGATTACCGAACCTATGGACACGATGTTAAAAATAAAATACTTAATGATGCAATAGATAGTGTGAGTGGCGGAGCAGACCCTAAAGCAGTAATGGAGCACCTTGCCAATACGTTAACAAATAAGCTTCTCCACCATCCAACGGTGGCTTTAAAAACCGCTACTGATAACTCGGAAAAACTAAAGATAGCCCAAGAGATATTAGGTTTAAACCAAGAGGATAAGCAGTCATGAAAGACTCACTTACCCAAAAATTAGAAAGCCTATGTGATCGAAAAATGGAAATTGAGGCACTACTTTCCAGCCCAGAAGTGCTGGATAATCAGAAGCAATATCGGGAGCTCTCAAAAGAACATTCCGATGTCACCCCGATAGTAGCCTGCTACGAAGAGTATAAAAATGCTAACCACCAATTATTAACTGCAATAGAGCTAACGAAAGAGTCAGATCCGGAAATACGAGATTTAGCTAATGAGGAAGTCTCTGATTCAAAATCACTAATCGATAAATTAGAAAAACAAATACAGCAACTATTAATCCCTAAAGATCCCAAAGATGATGCTAATGTATTTTTGGAGATAAGAGCAGGAACAGGGGGAGACGAAGCCGCCATTTTTGTAGGCAACCTCATGAGAATGTACCTTCGATTCTCTGACGGGCAAAAGTGGCAGACCGAAATTGTCAGTTCTAGCGAGTCCGAGGTAGGTGGGTTCAAAGAAGTGATTTTGCTTATTAGAGGAAAGGGCGCCTATTCGAAACTAAAATTTGAGTCAGGTGCGCATAGAGTACAGAGAGTGCCCGAAACGGAGTCGCAAGGTCGAATACATACCTCTGCTTGTACAGTCGCCGTGATGCCGGAAGCAACCGAAGCTGAAGAAGTAGAGATTAATCCTAATGAGATACGAATTGATACGTTCCGAGCATCAGGTGCAGGAGGTCAACACGTCAACAAAACTGACTCCGCGATTCGCATAACTCATTTAGCGACTAACATGGTGGTGGAGTGTCAAGACGAACGCTCGCAACACAAAAACAAAGCACGCGCCATGACTATTCTCAAGTCGAAACTACTCCAGGCAGAGCAGGATCGTATAGAAACAGAACAAGCTTCTACTCGCAAGAAACTCGTTGGCAGTGGTGATAGATCTGAGCGAATCAGGACATACAACTACCCACAAGGACGCGTTACTGATCATCGGATAAATCTCACCTTGTATAAGTTAGACGATATTTTGGTTGGAGATCTCGAGCTTCTGGTAGGACCTCTTATGACTGAGCACCAAGCAGAGCTTGTTGCTCAATCTCAAACTGATTAACGATGACTGATAATTCATCGATCTCAGCAATTCTTCAAAAAGGTGCAGAGGTTTTTCGAGAACAACCTAGTGCACGACTAGACTCTGAGATATTACTGGCGCATGTGCTATCAATTCCCAGAACGAAGCTCTATACAGATTCATCGGCATTAGTCACCAAACCCCAAGAACAAAAATATATGGAGCATTTGGAGAAAAGGTTAAAAGGTGTACCTATTCCATACATTACAGGGTTCGCAGAATTCTGGTCTTTACCTATTATTGTGACCGAAGATGTCTTAATCCCAAGACCGGAGACTGAGCTGTTAGTCGAAATCGCCAAACAATTGAGTGGCCTATTCCAAAAAACTCACACAGTCGCCGATGCTGGCACCGGCAGTGGCGCTATTGCCGCCGCTTATGCTATAGAAAATCCCAGCGCGAAAGTAGTTGCGACCGACACGTCGACCGCAGCGCTTACTGTAGCAAAAAGAAATTTCAACACATTAAACATAAATCGCATCGAGCTGGTCTGTGATGATTGGTTAAACGCTATTTGTAACAATAGTTTAGACATGATTATCACAAATCCTCCTTACGTCGACATACATGATACTCATCTTATGAGCCCCTCAACTTCCTTCGAACCAACTGCAGCTCTCTATGCCCAAAACAAAGGTATGTCCGAAATCCACAAACTCATTCAGGTCGGTAATCAGTGTCTGAAACCAGGGGGGTTTTTGTTGATAGAACATGGATTCGCGCAAAAAAAACGTGTTGTCAGAAGTTTTCTTGAAAATAACTTTGTTAATATATCAACCCGACAGGACTTGGCAGGGCTCGATCGTGTCACTTATGGCCAAAAGATTTGTATTGACACGTAAAACGTATTAAAAATTACAAGCTTAAACTAAAAAGGTCAGTTTGATGGATGATGAATTACTACTCCGGTACAGTCGCCAGATCCTTTTGCCCGAAGTAGATATCGACGGACAAAATAAGCTGGCACGCTCCCATGTAGTTATTATGGGGCTGGGCGGTCTAGGGTCGCCAATTGCCATGTACCTCGCTGCAGCCGGAGTAGGACAAATAACGCTGGTCGATCACGATGTGGTGGAGCTCTCCAATCTTCAGAGGCAAATCATTCATTCCACCGAAGATTTAGGTCGTAAAAAGGTAAAATCTGCGGGAAATCAAATCCACTCTCTGAACCCCAACACAAAAGTTAATCTAGTTAACGAAAAACTCGACGAATCCGCATTCGATAACCTTTTCCCGCGTGTCGATGCAATCATAGACGCAACCGACAATTTCGAATCGCGATTTCAAATCAATCACTTCAGCGTTAAGCACTCTACTCCGCTAATATCAGGTGCAGCCATAAGATTTGAAGGCCAAGTATCCGTTTTTCAAGCAATCAAAGGCATCAGTCCCTGCTATCGGTGTCTGTATTCAGACGGAATAAATATAATAGAGAATTGCGTTGACACTGGCGTTATAGCGCCACTCTTAGGGATTATTGGGAGCATACAAGCGCTTGAGGTACTGAAAATCCTAATGGGAATAGGAGAAGCGCTTGATGGCCGGCTCTTACTTCTAGACGCTCTGACAATGGAATGGCAAACCATGAAATTTCAAAAAGATCCTAAATGTCCTGAGTGCGGCTAAAATAATTAGTTACCAAAGTAACACTTTCAATTAGGCGCGCGCTCGACTCACAATAAATTAACTGTGCTAGTATTAAGGTCCCAACAACTACTTTTTAAATCTTTCTAAAAATCATAAAACATATTTTGATGACTTTCTTGCACGTTAGAAACTTTCTTCCGATATGCCTTCTCACAATTTTTTGGCAAGGCAACGCGTCCAGCGAGACTGCATATGTGACGGATAAAATGCGTGTGGGTATTTATGCGAGTCAAGACCTTAATAGTAAAATTTTAAAGATCCTTACAACTGGAGACAAATTGGAGATCGTACAGGAGACGGAACTAATGTCACTGGTAATTGACGACTCGGGAGTACAGGGATGGATTGATAAAAACTATCTCATGAAAAATAAACCTGCGGCAATGCTCCTAAAAGATCTTTCAGAAAAAAACAACCGAGATGTTCTCCAACAAAAGGCAACGAACGTTCCAAAAGAAAATCATGCGGCTGCTGATAACGTAAATACTAAGACAAATGACCTCAAGAAAAATAATACTCGCCTAAAAACAAAACTTGCTCAAGTACTCCCCAGAGTGAAGCAGTGTGAATCACGTGCATCGATTCTAGAGAAAAAAAACGAGCAATTGAGTGAAGAACTTGAGCTTAAGTGCGCGTCGGCGGACATGACGTCTGATGATACTGTACCCCTGCTGGACTACCAGAAACTAGAAAAGCAACTCACAGATCTTAAAAGCTCGATTGATGACCAAGTTGCGCAAAAACAACCGATATCTGAAGATAATTCCAGTCCTACCTCAATAATCAAACACTATTGGCTATGGATTTTATCAAGTATGCTCACCCTCATCATCTTTGGAGCAGTCATAGGTGCGTACCTTCTGGATCATTCCAATCGACGACGTCACGGTGGATTTCGTATCTAAACAACCAACTAGGAAAGAAGTTTGAAAATAGCAAGCTGGAATGTAAATTCGATCAGAGCTAGATTAGACCATTTAAGGTCCTGGCTAAGTACAAATCAGGTCAATATTTTGGCGCTACAAGAAACTAAGGTTCAAGACGCAGACTTTCCGGTCACCGAGATCTCTGAGATGGGATATAACTGTCTATTTAAGGGTCAAAAATCTTATAATGGTGTGGCTATTTTGTCTCGGCAAAAAATGCAACTGCTAGAAATAGGAATCCCCGACTTTGAGGATAACCAGTGCCGCTTGCTTTGTGCTGGCGATGAAAACACCACCATAATTAACGTATATGTCCCTAATGGCTCGGCGGTTGGATCAGATAAATTTAAATATAAAATCAAATGGCTGAATGCTTTAAAAACCTGGCTGACGCGCCTAGCGCAAGAAAAAAACAACTTAATTCTGCTGGGCGACTTTAACATTGCTCCAGATGATGAAGATGTGCACGATCCAGAGTTGTGGCGAGATAAAATATTGTGCAGCGCTGAAGAGCGTAATCATCTAGAAAGTATTAAGGCGCTAGGCTTAGTAGACACTTTCCGAGAGTTCCCACAGGCCGATAGTTCCTTTTCATGGTGGGACTATAGAGCGGGTGGGTTCCCTAGAAATCGAGGGCTCAGAATCGATCTGATATTAGCCTCTATTGCGATGCAAAAAAACTTGAAGAGTAGTACTATAGATACCATTCCAAGAGGATGGAAGAAGCCTTCAGATCATGCTCCAGTGGTCCTTGAATTGGCGCTTAACTAGTAAAAAGAATCGAATCACGTCTATCTAGAAGGCGTGCTTTTAACTGATTTCCTAAATTTATAGGGTAAATAGTTGCAATAAAAACCGTAGGAACCTAAACTCTCCCTCCTTAAAGAGAAATGGATCTAAGAGCAGATATCGATGAAAGAAGAAATACATCCAGAATACAAGCAAGTCCTATTTCATGACACTAGCGTGGATAAGTACTTCTTGGTCGGATCCACGCTTCAAACTGATCAAACTAAAGAATGGACAGATGGGAATACCTATCCTTACTACCCCCTTGATGTCTCCTCTGCTTCGCATCCGTTCTATACGGGTACACAAAAAATAGTGGACACCGCAGGTCGCGTAGATAAGTTCAGAAAACGTTACGGCATGGGTGCTGGCGAAAAATAGAACCTCAAGTTACTTTTCACTAGGATAAAAAGTCATTCTAGACGATCGCTATCGTCATTTTGGTTCCTCTGAAAACCAATCGGCTAGGACCGTCCACGCTTCCTCGCTCCCGATATGCTTTGCTGCAGAAAAAAGCTGGGCGGAGATATTATCTGTTCCCAAATCTTTTATTCGTTGGCTGACCTCAGACAATACTCTAGCTCTTTGACTCTTACCTAACTTATCAATCTTGTTAATCAATATATGCATAGGGACGCCACAATTAGCGCACCAATTGGTTAGAATTTCTTCTTGAGGTTTAAAGGGGTGCCGGCAATCCATAACTAAAAATAGACCGGCTAGGGAAGCACGACGCTCTAAGTATTCGGGCAATTCTTTCTCCCAGTGGCTACGCAGTATTTTCGATACTTTCGCGTAACCAAAGCCAGGTAAATCCACAAGTCTACGGCTCGGCGCCAAACCAAACACCACCAAATGTTGAGTACGCCCTGGTGTTCGGCTGGTTCTAGCTAAGTTTTTCTGGCCACAGAGGACATTTAACGAGCTGGATTTACCGCTATTCGATCGTCCAGCAAATGCCACCTCTCGACCAACATCTTCTGGAAGCATGGTGCATTTGGGAACACTTAACAAGAAAGAAGCTCGCTGCATTAAACCGCGAGCTTCTGAAAAAGTCTGCTTTTTGCTAATTTTCCAGCTCCGATTAGGATAAAAACCTTATAATACCATCTTAAAAAATGTTTTTTTTTGAAGATCCAACGCAGGCAAACGTATATAATAGGATTATCAAAGTTATTAATTGAGAGCTGTATTGATGTGTCATAGGATATTCTGCCAACGGTTGTTACTGACAGTAACGTTACTTTTGTCTCTGGGAGTTTTCGCTAATGGCGAGCAAAAAGCTGCTGTATGTGGCGCTTGCCACGGCGTAGATGGGAATAGTATTAATCCGGCGTGGCCTAGCTTGGCGGGACAGGGCGCGGATTATATCGTAAAACAGTTGCAGGCTTATAAATCAGGAAGTCGACAAAATGGGCTAATGTCTCCAATGGCCGCAAATTTGAGTGATATCGATATGATAGAAATCGCCGATTATTTTGCCAAGCAATCGCCTAAAATTTATTTCACATCGGATGAAGAAAGTGTTGTCGCGGAGAAGATCTATCGTGGGGGCGATAAATCAAGAGGAATACCCGCGTGCATGTCATGTCACGGTCCTAATGGCGCCGGCAATCCAGCAGCTAAATACCCGGCGCTAAGAGGTCAGCACGCTGACTATACTGAAGGCCAATTACTAAGTTATCGCGATCGAACTAGAGATACCGATCAACAAATGATGATGCGCTCTATTGCTGCTAAATTATCCGATGAAGAAATTAAACAATTATCTAAATATGTCTCTGCATTGCACTAGAATCAAAACAGGCTTGGCTTAATTGGTATATCGAATCAAGTCCTTATTTGCCATCGGCTTGGCGATTATATGCTTTGCCGCGCATGCTGAAAAAGTAGAAACAGAGTGGATTGAAGGAACCCACTATTTCAAAATAACCCCACCAGTACATGCTTCCAGATCTACTTCTGAGGTCAAAATTGTTGAGTTTTTTTGGTACGGTTGTGGTCACTGCTTCGACTTTGAACCTGCTCTAGGCGCATGGAAAAAAAATATCAACCCTCAAATTCAGTTTGATCAAATACCTGCTGTTTTTGACCGAAAATGGGCACCGCACGCACGTGCATTCTACACTGCAAAAAAAACTCGGAATCCTCGATAGCATTCACCCGAAACTATTCAATGCATTACACGTTAAAAAAGAAAAAATTTATACAGAAAAACAAATAGGCGCATTCTTTGTGGATCATGGTGTTGACGAAGATGTATTCGATGACGTTTATCATTCCTTCGAAATAGACGTTAGTGTGCGCAAGGCAATGTCACTAACACGAACCTCAGGTATCGGCGGAGTGCCTTCGATGATCGTCAACGGACAATACAGGACAAGCGTCCGGAACACGGGATCATTTGAAAACTTGTTGAACGTCGTCGATCACCTGGCGACTAAAGAATAAATACATACATCCGTGGCTCTCGAGTGCCATACGGTTAGTTGGTTCTGGATAACAAACAGACTATCGGTCAGTCAGTTCATCAAACTGTCATGAAGCATCGGCAGAATACAATCTGTTCATTAATATTGTAAATTATAGTTTTAGCCCTCAGGAGGTTATTAGTGATGTTTAAACGCTTTCTCTCCGGTGCCTTATTAGCACTTATTTTTTCCGGTACCGCCAACGGCGTAGAAGTCGATGCTGGTATAAAAAACTATCAAAAGGAGAGCGGTGTTTCTGGTAACCTTAACAGCGTTGGTTCAGATACGCTCGCAAACCTCATGACTCTATGGGCTGAAAGCTTTCGGCTATTCTACCCAAATGTGAATATCCAGATCCAAGCTGCAGGTTCATCCACTGCGCCGCCAGCGCTTACCGAGGCAACGTCAAATCTTGGGCCGATGAGCCGAAAAATGAAGTCGAAAGAATTAGCCGCGTTTGAGAAAAAATACGGCTACAAACCAACAGCAGTGCCCGTAGCCATAGATTCTCTAGCGATATTTGTTCACAAGGACAACCCGATTAAGGGTATGTCTATTAAACAAGCCGACGCCATCTTTTCAGCCACAAGAAAGTGTGGTGGTTCCTCCGATATAAAAACATGGGGAGATATTGGATTATCTGGTAGCTGGAGAGATAGAGCAATTCAGATATATGGCCGAAATAGTGTTTCTGGAACTTACGGCTACTTTAAAAAGAAAGCCCTCTGTAAAGGAGACTTCAAGGACTCAGTCAATGAACAACCTGGATCCGCCTCAGTTGTTCAAGGCGTAACCAAATCACTTAACGGCATAGGATATAGCGGTATCGGCTATAGAACTTCGGGAGTTCGAGCAATCGCTTTATCTAAAAAAGCTGGATTGGTCGAGCCTACTTCTGATAACGCCATCAATGGCACTTATCCGTTATCGAGATTCTTATATGTCTACGTTAACAAGGAGCCCAACAAGCCATTACCTCCTCTGGAGAGAGCATTCATGAAAATGGTACTAAGCAAAGAAGGACAGGAAGTAGTCATAAAAGATGGTTATATCCCGGTACCAGCCAAAGTCGCTAGCAAATATATGGACGGAATACTAGCAAATTAAAAATGCCCCAGCGTATAAAGCCCCTGGTTACAGGGGCTTTTTTTTGAGTAGTGATCTATTGGCTATAAATTGAGATGTCGTCCCCCTGGACAGCCAGGCGAAAACTCTCTATCCGCGCACAGTCTGAGTCAACATTCACCTGGAATATAATAAATATTTATACAACTCGCTCTAGAGTAGGGCGCGTTTTACGCTATAATAGCTCTCTAAGATATTTGCAAAAACCATTATGCTTAACATAAAAGCATACAACTTGATGAGAGCACCCTATGAGCAATCAAGAAGATGACGTATTCGTTAGAAATTTCTCCCTAGTTTTAGCTGGGCTGGTGGTGGTTGGCTTAGGCGCTTATGTCCTCGCCATTGCCGTGGACAATGACTTTCAAAAAACGCAAGACCACGGCGCCGTTGTCGCAGAAAGAATACAGCCCGTAGGCACGCTCAATACCAGTGACAACGTGATAGCTCTAAATAGCGATCAAAATTCAACGTCGGTGCCGAATAACACTAATGAAGGTTCTACCGGTTCCCAGCCAAAAGTCGCACTAGGCAAGTGCGAGGCCATCGTCAATGCGACAGATACCATGCAGTTCGATGTCACTGAGCTTAAAGTCGACTCCTCCTGCTCAGAGCTCAAGTTAACCCTCAACCATACTGGAAATCTCCCTGCAAACATTATGGGTCACAATATTGTTTTTGTTGCCGAATCGGACTTCAGTAGCCTTATATCAACTATCGATATGGCAAATGGACCTGAGAATGGGTACCTTCCGGACAGCGAACTTATTTTAGGACAAACTCAACTCATTGGGGGTGGAGAAAGCTCTTCTATAACTCTGGATCTCAGCCCATTCCAAAGTGGTGTAAATTATACGTTTTTTTGCAGCTTTCCAGGCCACTATTCTATGATGAAAGGAAAATTTACAATTTAGATAGGCGCCTTGCCCCGAACAAGCATTTAATCGGTTTCTATCGATCTTCTAGAGCTTTCTTATAAGCGCGATCAGTCACTTGCTCAAAGTCCTTTCGCTTGTCTCTAAATTTCTGGTACGACTTTAGCACTTTATCAAACTTCTCGTTATTCGATGCCTCTTCCAGCATTACCTCCTCGGTAAAACCTGACAAATAAGACAGGACTTGCGGTGGAAACTCTAATATCTCAACATGCTGCTTTTCTTTTAGTAGATTAAACGCCTCGGCATTTAATACTTCAGATTGCCCGAACATATATAAGCTCGCCGAAGCTGCCGCCGCTTTGACAATAACCTTCAAGTCTTCAGGCAGAGAATTCCAAGCCTCCTCATTAATTATCAACTCTAACTGGGTGCCGGGCTCATGCCATCCGGGAAAATAGTAATATTTTGCCGCCCTGTCTAAGCCCATACGGACATCGTGCAGGGGGCCCACCCATTCTGTAGCATCGATAACACCTCTCTCAAGCGCACTATACACCTCGGATGCATCATAGAGAACGGGATTACCTCCTGCCTTAGCTAATACTTTGCCGCCTAGGCCAGGGATCCGCATCTTTAGTCCTTTCAAATCATCAATTTTTTCAATTTTTTTGTTGAACCACCCACCCATCTGGATACCGGTGTTGCCCAAAGGAAATGGGACTACTCCAAACGGTTTATATAATTCTTGCCACAAATCCAAACCGTCACCACCATATATCCAAGCCCAGGCCCCATTTTGCGTCATACCAAAAGGCACCGTGCTGAAAAACTGTGCTTCGGGGATCTTACCTGCCCAGTAATACGCGGCACCATGACCCATCTCAACCGAACCTTGTGATACAGCATCGAACGTTTGTAAAGCGGGAATCAACTCACCACCGGCATACACAGTGATTTTAAGTCGTCCCTGACTCATGGTAGCGACATCTTCAGCAAATTTTTCCACAGTGTCATGATTTATAGGCAAATTCGGAGGCCAAGCGGTCACCAACTTCCACTGAAATTTCTCCTCCGATCTAACAGAGCTACTAACTTCATTGTCTGTTAAACAACCCGATAATCCGATAATGACAAAAGTAATTACCGCGATATTTAATCCAAACTTAATTTTTTTCATCAGAATAATTGACCTGCCCACTTCACATTTTTTCCAATCCCGCATAACCAGCTACCAACCATTTTGAGCCATTAGCTACAAAATTGACCTGCAACCGTGCTTGATCACCTCGTCCTTCAACTTGCAGGACCGTACCTTCTCCGAAAGTTTTATGTCTTACGGTACAGCCCAGATTATACTCGCTCTCCGAACTATCTTTGACATCGGTATTATATCGGTCATGAGCACTATAAAAACTACCGCCAACTCTGATGTTTTCTAGCGCCTGTTCCGGAAGCTCGTTCAGAAAGCGGGACGGCCTAGGATAATACTCGCTTCCGTGTAAACGTCTCGATTCAGCATTCGTTATGATCAACTTTTTCATGGCGCGGGTAATGCCCACGTAACATAATCGCCGTTCTTCCTCTAGCTGTAGTGGATCATCTACGGATCTCTGGTGAGGAAATAACCCTTCTTCTACACCGACGATGAAAACTAACGGAAATTCCAACCCTTTCGCCGAATGCAAAGTCATCAACTGAACACCATCTTCGTTTTCATCCACTTGGCCTTCACCCGACTCTAAGGCCGCATGCGCCAAAAAGGCGTCTAATAGTGACATATCTTCATCAGTAGATTGATCCGAAAAATCTTCAGCCGCAGCAATTAATTCGTTAAGGTTTTCAAGCCTATCAAAACCTCTCTCACCTTTTTCTTTCTTATAGTGTTCTTCCAAACCACTAAGAGAAATAATGTTTTCTAACAGTGGTGCCAAACTTTCGTCGCGCGACAAAACTGTCATTTGGTCAATCAACTGAACAAAACTTTTAAGTGCACTGATAGCCCGAGCCGAAATTGATTTATCTTCGATAATACTTGCGATCGCGGACCACAAGGTACAGTCCCGTTCTCGGGCAATCAGACGAACCTGCTCAAGACTTCGTAAGCCTATGCCTCTTGACGGTAAATTGATGATGCGTTCAAGCGCAGCATCGTCCGCGCGGGAATTGACAAGTCTTATGTAAGCTAAAGCATCTTTAATTTCTGCTCTCTCATAGAACCGAAAGCCGCCGTAAACTCGATAAGGTATGTCTATCTGCCTCAGGGCATCTTCCAGCACTCTAGACTGTGCGCTGACGCGATAAAGAATTGCGCACTCCGATAGTCGCTTACCACTATCGAACCATTGCGAAACTCTGTCCGCCACAAAGCGAGACTCATCTAAATCATTGTAACCTGAGTAAAGCGATACTGGCTCGCCCGTAGCGCCATCTGTCCAAAGTTCCTTACCTATTCTTGAGGGATTGTAACTAATGAGAGAGTTAGCACAGTCTAATATATTACTGGTTGACCGATAGTTCTGCTCCAATCGTACCATGTGGTGTTGGGCAAAATGATCTCGAAACTTCTGCATATTTTCGACCTGAGCCCCCCTCCAACTATAAATAGACTGATCGTCATCTCCAACTGCAAACAAATGGCCATCTGATCCGGCTAACTGCCTCAACCATGCATATTGGATAGCGTTCGTGTCCTGAAATTCGTCAACTAATATATGTCGGAAACGTCGGCGGTATTGCGCCAGTAAAGCGGGGCACTCCCGCCATAAATCATTAGCACTCAACAACAATTCAGCAAAATCGACTAAACCGGCTCGTTGGCACGCCTGCTCATATAATTTATAAACTTTGATCATATTCAAGAAATTTTGATCGGCATAGTCATCTATTTGTTCTGGTCGCTCCCCTCTATCTTTGCGGTTATTGATAAACCACTGCGCTTCTTTCGGGGTAACTTCTTCATCTTTAAAGCCACTATCTTTAATTAGTCGTTTGATTAACCTCAATTGATCATCGGAATCAATTATCTGAAACCTTTGTTTCAGACCCGCTTCTTTCCAGTGATGCCGCAAAATACGGTGCGCAATATTATGAAAAGTACCAACCCACATCGAATCAGTGTCTGAATCAGTAAGGATTCGAATGCGGTGTCTCATCTCAGTAGCAGCCTTATTAGTGAAAGTCACCGCTAACACGCTCGAAGGCAACGCTTGCCCTGTTTCTAAATACCAGGCTACGCGATGCACTAAAACTTTCGTTTTTCCACTTCCCGCGCCCGCTAACACAAGAACATGTGCAGAATCAGAAGTAACCGCATCACATTGCCGAACGTTCAGTCCATCTAAAATTACACTATGTTCCATATTAAATACTTAAAATTTGTATCTTGAGTACTGAGGGCCAAATAATTGCTTATAATAAAAACCAACGTTTAGTGCTTACTGCAGAAAAAGGTTACGATATCACATATGAATTCTACCAAAAATAGCGTATTTTATTCTCCTGATAAACTTCAAACGACAGCAGAAAAAATACTCGATATTTCATTCGAAGAAGATGTGAAAGAAGCAGAGGTATCTGTGTCTGCCGCGGACGGGCTCGAGGTCACAGTACGGGAGAATAACTGCGAAAGTTTAGAAAACCAGCAAACAAAAAGTCTAGCTATCACCATCTATAATAATGGTCGTAAAGGCAGTGCCACAACTTCTGACTTTTCTGATGAAGCGCTTAAAAGGACCGTCAAAGCAGCGAAAATCATTGCCACTCACGGAGAACCCGATGAATATGCGGGATTGATTAAAAAAAGCTATTTATGTGATGAGTTTAGGGAACTTGGCCTGGACAATCCGTGGTCTGTCGAAACTGAGCAACTAATTGATCTGGCTAAACAAGTAGAGTCAGTAGGATTATCCAAAGCTACGGCAAAACAAAAGTCCGACGGCGTGACTATTAGCAAATCAAGAGGCAGTCGCGCCTACGCAACTACGGACGGTTTTAATCAAGCCTATTGTGCAACTCAGAACAGTATAAGCTCGATAATGATCGCAAGCGACACATCAGGTAAAATGCAAAAGGGGTACTATTACTCTAGCAACAGAGATCCCCAACTGTTGGAGAGTGCCGATCATATTGGTACTATGGCGGCAACTCGTACCGAACAAAAGCTCGGCGCGAAAAAGATCTCTACACAACGACTACCAATAATATTCTCCTCTCGGGTGGCACCTGGGCTTATCGGTCACTTACTGTCGGCTCTTTCCGGAAAGTCACAGTACGAAAAAACGTCATTCTTAAATGACAGTCTTGGCAAAAAAGTTCTACCAAGCTTTGTATCTATTAGCGAAAATCCGCACATCGTTGGAGGACTAGCCAGTACTAATTACGACTCAGAAGGTGTGACAACGTACAATAAAGAAATTGTTTCTAACGGAGAAATTGCCCATTATATTTTAGATGGCTATTCTGCGAGAAAGCTGGATATGGAACCTACTGGTAATTCCGGTGGGGTCACCAACGTGCGTATAAACCACAATGATCAAAGTCTTGCTCAAATGATTTCACCCATAACAAAAGGACTGTTAGTAACCGAATTAATGGGATTCGGAGTCAACACCGTTACTGGTGATTATTCCAGAGGGGCGACAGGTTTTCTCATAGATAACGGGGAAATTAGTCACCCCGTAGAAGAAGTTACCATTGCAGGAAATTTGTTAGAAATGCTCGCAGATATAATTACTATCGGCAATGACGCTGAAACAAATAACTCTGTGCAAATAGGCTCTATTTTAATAAAAGAAATGACCGTTGCAGGCAATTAAATGTGCCCGCGCAATAATACGATATATCGAAGTTCAGACGGCTAGTTAAACCCCGCACTATAAAGTTGCGAATATAAAGTGTTCTCGGAAAGCATTTCTTCATGCGTACCGATACCACTAACGCGACCGTTATCTAGCACAACAATTTGATCAGCCTCCACAATAGTTGATAGGCGATGAGCAACTATAAAAGTAGTGCGGCCACTTTTAAGGCTCTTGAGCGCAGCTTGGACCAAACGCTCTGACTTATTGTCTAGCGCTGCAGTGGCCTCATCCATGATTAATATTGGCGCATCTTTAAGAAAGGCGCGGGCTATAGCAATGCGCTGTCGCTGTCCGCCAGAAAGACGAACACCATTATCGCCAACAACAGTATCTAGGCCGTCAGGCAACAGCTCAGCAAAAATACTTACTTGCGCCCTTTCAGCGGCGGTAACTATCTGATCGGGCGAGAAGGCTGTGGGAGACCCATAGGCAATGTTGTTGTAAATCGTATCATTAAACAGAACAATATTTTGACTAACATAACTTATATTATCTCTTATACACTCTAAGCTGTAAGAACTAAGGTCTTTTCCATCGACATATATTGTTCCCTTAGTAGGAGTGTAAAAACGAGGTAAAAGATTCACAATACTTGTTTTGCCCGCCCCCGAACGACCAACAATCGCCCATGTTTCGCCCGATCCAACGCTCATAGAAATATCGAATAAAACTTCCTTGTCATCATAAGTTAAATATACATTTGAAAACTGTATCGCCCCATCGAATCGAATGGTTTTTGCACTAGTATCAATTTCAATTGGAGTATCAAGCAGAATAAAAACTGATTCTGCCGCCGCAATACCTCGTTGCAAAAATTCATTAACCCCAGCCAAACGTTTGATCGGAGGCAAAAGTAAAGCGGTGGCTGTAAAAAATGCAACAAAATCACCTTTAGTCATCCCCGATACCGCTTGCTCTCTTAACGCGATGGCAATAAGAACAGCTACTGCCGAAGCAACAATCAACTGAATTACTGGAACTATCATGGCGCTCGTTCTTATAACTTTCATCTGAAATTTACGTGCTTGGTTGGCCGCACGAGAAAACCGACCTTGTTCATGGTAATAGCTATTAAAAAGCTTTATCTCTCGTTGCCCTCTAATAGACTCAGACACAGCATTATTTAACTCGCCCACCGACTCTTGTAAGCGGTGACTCATCTGTCTCATGCGCTTAGAGACACTTTTAATTACTATCGCGATAATAGGGCCAAAAATAAATAGCATAATCGCAAGTCGCCAATTCAAAAAAGCGAGATACCCTAATAGTACAATTACTACAGTAAAGTCTTTCACCAACACCGTGACAACTTTCGTTGCCGCATCTGCCACCTGCGTCACATCGAACGTAAATTTAGAAATCAAAACTCCAGAACTACGTTTATCAAAATAGGCCACCGGCAACCTAATAAGAACATCGAACATCTTGGTACGAATGTCGTAAATCACTCTTTGGGCAACCCAGTTAAGCGCCACAGTAGCCGAATAACTTAGTAGTCCGCGAAAAAGAAATAGACACACTAGCAATATTGGGATCAGCATTAATTTATCTGGCGCAGACAAGTCGAAGTCAGAATCTATTATCGGTTTTAGTAATGCCGGCAAAACCCACTCAGTCGACGCCAGTAAAAACATGGATACAACAGAGAGAGCAAAAATTTTCCAATGAGGAACAACATACGTAATCAGGCGTTTATAAGTCTGCCAACTTTTCAATTCCAAGCCTAACATGTGATCATTACTCTTTTGTACGGAAAATCTTTAAATTGATAATAAAGCAATTTAATTAAATGAATATTAATTTCTTCGTTTCATCCACTCTGCTAAGCACGCAATAATAGAACTATTAGTTAATTGATTTACGACTAAAGGTGGTTTAGTAAAGCCGCCCTCGCGTACTTTAACTGCCAACCTTTTCCCCAAAACTAGAGTCTGGGCGTCATACAGACCTAATAACCGTTCTTCTTTGATTTTTCTTAGGATAGCAGACAAAATTGCCCCACTAGTAACTAGAATTATATCTGGAGTGCTAATGTCTGCTCGCTCGAGTTGGGGTCTTATCCGCTCCTCTGATATTTGTCGAATATAGCATTCACAATAATCGACCTTACAACCAGTTTCTCGTAAAGTGGAAGCCAAGAGCTCGCGGCCTTTCGTAGCTCGAAACACTAAAACTCTCTGTTTATTCGAAACAACTTCTTTAAAGGCAGAGCTGTCGATTAAGCCTTCAGAGTTATAAATTTTATCCGGTGTAATTGGATGCTTTAGCCCAGCATCCTCTAAGGCTTGCGCAGTTCTTGGCCCAATCGCAAAAATTGTTTTACTTTGTAAAGAAATGCCGCTTTCATGAGCTACTGGAAGACCGAAGCGCACAGCATTTTTACTCACGAAGACGGCGCAATCGAAATCTTTTTTTATTAAGCCAATCGACTCATTCGAAATTCCAATAATTTCAATCATTGGGATTACTACGGGTAGGGCATTTACCACCCGAAGTGCCGATGCCAGAGTCTCACTAGTTTCGGCAGGACGGGTCACTAAAACCGAAAGATTATGCAACATATGCAGCTTGTCCATTTAAAAATTAATTAACTCAATTTTAGTAACTCGTCGGCCCCAGCTTCGCGCATCAATCGTCCCAACTCATTTCCTACCTCTTCAGGATCCCGACGAGGGCCACACGTTTTCTTACGAATAATTACTCTACCATCGGGGGAACCAACTATTCCCTCTAACATCAAGTTTTCCCCTTGGCTCTTAGCAAGAGCTCCTATCGCAGACTGACAACTACCGTTTAAATACCGACTAAAGGTTCGTTCAGCAAACACCTCATGCGCGGCTAAATCATTATTCAAACTACTGACAAGATTCCGTAGGTTTTGGTCCTCTTTGAGCGCTTCTATACCTATCGCACCTTGACCAACCGCAGGCATTACCTCACTGACACTCAAGTCATGAGCCTTAGAGTTGTGTAACCCTAAACGCTTAAGTCCAGCGGATGCTAGCACTATAGCGTCGAAATCACCGTTTCTTTGTTTCTCAACTCGGGTAGGTACATTTCCGCGCAGATCTCGAATCGATAGGTCCGGCCGAAGCGATAATAATTGACTTTTTCGTCGTAAGCTTGATGTGCCTACTACCGCACCTGCGGGAAGGTTTTCGAGATTATATCCCTCTTGAGACAATAGAACGTCTCGGCAATCTTCTCGTTCTAATATCGCCATAATAGAAAACTGATCCGGCACCTGGTTGGGAACATCTTTCATAGAATGAACCGCGATATCTGCTCGTCCCTCTAAAATAGCAACTTCTAATTCTTTGATAAATAGCGATTTTCCGCCAATTTTCGATAATGGAGTGTCGAGCTTACGATCTCCTTCGGTGACTACTTTAACTAGTTCCACCTGAAGCTTTGGTTGATGATCTCTAAGTAATGATGCTACTAAATTACTTTGCCAAATAGCCAATTCACTAGTCCGGGTAGCAATCCGTATTTGAAACTGATCATTCAAGTCGTGATATCCTTGTGCAAAAAATGTCTATAATAGATTTAATTTTGTTAATAATAACGTACATGTTAATTCAAAATTTGATTAGTCGCGAAATTGAATCTCTTACTGGAAATGACATCAACAGATATAGACACCTCATTGAGTGCCTAGAGCTAAAAATATGAAAAAACGTCTTGGGGTTATTATGGACCCGATATCAAGCATCAAACCCCATAAGGATACGACACTAGCGCTACTATTAGCTGCCCAAGAGTTTGAGTTCGAAATTCTCTATATGGAATTACCAAATCTATCCGTATTAGATGGATCACCTTTAGCTGATACCCGAATGATTAGATTATTCGACTCTAATGACAAATGGTTTGAGTTCTTAGACGACGGACCTAGCAGTACTAAATTATCGGATATCGACTGTATAATTATGCGTAAAGACCCTCCATTTGATATGGAATACGTCTACGCGACCTATATTTTAGAGCTAGCTCAGTCACAGGGAACTTTTGTAGTTAACAACCCCCGTTCAATAAGAGACTGTAACGAAAAACTATTCACGGCATGGTTTCCAGAACTCTGTCCTCCCACGTTAGTTACTCGAAGTCACAGTCAGCTAAAAAAATTCCTCGAACTTCATCACGATATTGTCATCAAACCGCTTGATGGCATGGGAGGTACCTCAGTTTTTCGAGTCAAGCCCGGTGACTCTAACGCAGGAGTAATATTTGAAACGCTGACAAAGCTCGAAAGTAATTATTGCATGGCCCAAAAATACCTGCCAGCTATTTTAAAAGGCGATAAACGAGTCCTAATGGTTAATGGTAAACCTATCCCATTTTCTCTTGCGAGAATACCTGCCGCCGGCGAGCTAAGAGGTAACTTGGCAGCCGGAGGTCGCGGAGTACCGCAGCTATTATCAGAAAGTGATCTAAAAATATGTGAACGCGTATCTAAAGAGCTCGTTCGTCGAGGTTTACTATTCGTAGGCTTAGACATAATAGGTGACCGATTAACCGAGATAAATGTTACTAGTCCGACCTGCGCTCGAGAAATCGATCCTAATTTAGATATAAATATAGGTACTATATTTATGGAAACGCTAACAAGTCATTTACGAGTCTGAAGCCCCATAAATGCAAATAAGTAAATTTGATAACACCCTTAATCATACTATTGAGGGGAGCACTAGTAACAGACTTACTTTTACTTTGGTAATCGCTTTGATTTTTCATGCGATGTTAACCATTGGAATAAATCCTACAATAACTGAAACTGCTAGACGGTCGCCGTCATCCATTGAAGTAAACCTCGTACGAGAGCATGTAGACAAACCGAGTGCCCAAAGGGCTCAGGCAGAAAATTCCAGTATCAATTCGACACCCGCTCAACAGTCTATCCCATTACCCACAAAAATAAATCAAAGTAAAAACGAAATAACGCCGTCATTAAAGATCCCCATCGCAAAGAAGACTCCGCTGGTCCCCAATGCTCAGCAACTAATAAATCGAGCTTTGGCTATGGCAAGTTCAACCAGCGAAATACAAAGTGAATTAGAGTCAGACGAACCTAAGGTGCGGCATAAATACATCAGTGTGAACACTAAAGACTATAAATATGCCGCGTATATGGAGGCCTGGCGCGCCAAAGTAGAACGAATCGGAAATATGAATTATCCCAACAAGGCTAGAGAAAAAGAGTTATCCGGAAACCTTTCGCTTGTTGTCTCTTTAAGACAGGACGGCACAGTCAAAGAAATTAACATCCGGCGCTCGTCGGGACATGATGTGCTCGATGAGGCGGCTATCGAGATAGTTAAATTAGCAGCGCCCTTCGCGCCGTTTCCAACGGCCATTAAGAAAGAGGTAGATGTATTACATGTCACTCGAACATGGAAATTTGTCAATGATCAGAATTTTTCGACTCAATGAATTTCACCACCTGTATCTTCGCGTTGAAATACGCGGGTGTCGAGAGATAAATTTCACGACAGAAAACGAGATCATCATATGACTAAAATAGCTTTAGGTTTCGATTATGGAGAAAAACGAATAGGAATCGCAGTTGGTCAAACTTTGACGCAAACTGCAAGTGCTATAAAAACCATAACAACGACAAATAGAAAAATCGATTGGAACTCCATTACGATTTTAGTAAAGGAGTGGGCGCCAGAAATATTTGTATTGGGGTATCCGAGCTTAAAAAGTGGGCGTGAGCACACCTTGGCACTTAAGATCGAAAAATTTTCTCATCGCCTTACGGGTCGGTATCAGCGACCCGTTGAGTTCATAGATGAAAGACTTTCCTCTAGAGCTGCGTTAGACTATGAACAAGAAGTTGATCGCGCGGGATTAGACGCGGTTGCTGCAAAGCTGATACTAGAAACTTGGTTTCAGGAGCGATCGGTCAAATAGTTATGAAGAATGAACCAGCACTAGATACCGAAGAACTTATAGATAATATCTCAAAACAAACCAATGTTTTGTTAGATGAACTATCGGCATCAGAAACTTGTTTCGTAGGAATTCACACCGGTGGCGTTTGGTTAGCGCAACGTATTTGTGGAGATCTTGGCCTTTCGAGTGTTATAGGAGAGCTTAATATAGCCTTTTATAGAGACGATTTTAGTAAACTAGGAGTGCATCCCACCGTAGAACCCTCTCAAATTCCTTTCGATATCAATGAGAAACACGTAATCTTGGTTGACGATATCCTACACACCGGTAGGACAGTCAGAGCTGCAATGAATGAGCTTTTCGACTATGGGCGCCCTTTATCGATTACCCTGGTTGTATTAGTCGACCGTAATGGGCGGGAGTTGCCCATCGCTCCGGATATATGCGGCGCATCAATCTCACTAAACGAAGAAGAACATGTTAAACTACGCGGACCAAAACCTTTGCGACTTGAGATGAGCAAAAATTCTTGAAAATAAAGAGCGTCATACATTCTCTTTCAAAAAGTAGCCAAAAAGATTTCGGGCCGGTGTTGATTTAATGGGCTCGCAAAATATCCAATTAGATAAGGCTGGCAAGCTAAAACACTTCCTCTCTATAGATGGTCTCTCAAAAGATCATATAACTACAATACTAGATCACGCTGAGACCTTTACCAGCGTAAGTAAACGCTCTTCGAAAAAAGTTCCTATCTTACGAGGCAAGACGGTCGTCAACCTTTTTTTCGAAGCGAGCACCCGAACAAGAACTACATTTGAACTTGCGGCTAAACGACTATCTGCAGATGTGATGAATATTAATCTTGAATCTAGCGCCACAAAGAAGGGAGAATCTTTATCTGATACTCTGAAAACTTTAGAAGCCATGCAAGCCGATATGTTCGTCGTCAGACACCAAGATAGTGGAGCCGCTGAATTCATTGCACGTCAAGTAGCACAAAACATCAGCGTGATAAACGCTGGCGATGGGAGGCACTCTCACCCAACTCAAGCGATGTTAGATATGTTTACTATCCGTAAACACAAAAAAACGTTTACCCAGTTGCGGGTTGCGATTGTTGGTGATATCGCACATTCCAGAGTCGCACGTTCCGAAATCCATGCCCTCCAAATACTTGGTGTTCCCGAAATACGGGTTGTAGGGCCAAAAACCTTAATTCCGACTGAAATTGGAAAACTTGGCGTACGCACATTCAACTCCCTCGAGAGCGGCATTGATAAAGCTGACGTAATAATCATGCTAAGGTTGCAACAAGAGAGAATGCGCAGTGCTCTATTACCCAGCGGACGTGAATTTTTTAACACCTTTGGGCTGACTAAAGAAAAGTTACGCTTAGCTAAAAGTGACGTCATCGTAATGCATCCTGGTCCTATTAATAGAGGCGTCGAAATTGATTCCGAAGTAGCTGATTCACCCGAATCAGTCATTTTACAGCAAGTTACCCACGGTATCGCAGTTCGTATGGCGGTAATGTCTCTAACTATGGGGCGAGTATAACGGAATGAAAATTCTTATAAAAAACGGTCGAGTAATCAACCCTTCTACGAAATGCGACAAAGTTTCCGATGTTTGGATCGACGGCAAAAAAATTATAAGCACTGGCAAAAAGCCGACTGGCTTTATCCCTAAAAAAGTGATTGATGCTACGAATCAAATAGTCTGCCCTGGATTTGTAGACTTAGGCTCATACTTGCAAGAACCCGGCTACGAGCATAAAGCAACCATTGTTAGTGAGGCTAACGCTGCAGCCGCTGGAGGATTTACAAGTATTTGCTGTATGCCTAAAACTAACCCTGTGATCGACACACCTGCGGTGGTAGAACTTATTAAAGAAAAAGCGCGAGGTATCGCAACGCCAAAAATATACTGTATTGGTGCGCTAACAGAGGGCCTCAAAGGGCAAGTTTTGGCGGAAATGAGTGCTCTGCGTGAAATAGGATGTGTAGGCGTCTCAAATGCACGAGAAGCAATAGAGGATACGGCTGTACTTAAAAATTCTCTGGAATATGCTGCTTCGATTAATTTAACAGTATTCATGAGTTGTGAAGACCCTTGGCTAGCTAAAGGTGGATCTATGCATGACGGATTAGTCAGCACTAAAAAAGGGCTCGTTGGGATTCCATCCTCGGCAGAACTAATAGCACTGAGTAAAGTCCTCATATTAGTGGAACAAACGGGAGTTAAAATCCACTTCCAGGCCTTGTCATCGGGACGATCGGTTAAATATATCACCGATGCCCGACGAAAAGGACTGCCAGTAAGTTGCGATGTAAGTATTTCTCACATAAGTCTGTGTGACCAGGATATAAGCGACTACGATCCTAATTATCATATAAGGCCACCCTTACGCAGTCTGAAAGATAAGAATGCGCTAATTAATGGTTTAAAAAAAGGGCAGGTCGACGCGATCTCTCCGTGTCATGAACCTCAAGATGCTGACTCTAAAGCGTCTACTTTTTCATCAAGCGAGCCTGGCATTTCGTCATACGACACTTTTTTATCATTACTATGGACGCTGGTAAGAAATGGTCAACTCACTGATCGCAGAGCTATCGAATTAGCCAGCTGTGCGCCTGGAGAGGTCTTGGGTAAAAGCGGTAGTGGTATTGTAGTAGATGGTATGGCTGATATCTGCGTATTTGACCCTAACTTAATCTGGACCACTCATCCGAACAACATCATCAGTCACGGCAAAAATACTCCCTTTTTGAATCGCGAAATATTAGGGAAAGTGACTCATACGATTGCAGATGGCCAGATCATTTATTCTAGTTCATAAATTTCAATAGCCCTCAAAAAAATGGAATCTAACTTGAAGCAAACCGTCAACCAGAATCACGACCATCGAGGAAAAATAAAAATCTGTGATGCAAAAATTTTAGCGACCCAAAGCTTCGAAGGCGAACAACATGTTATGAGAGTGCACTGCCCAGAAATCGTCGCCGGTTGCAAACCTGGAAACTTCGTTCACGTAAAATGCAGCAACGAGCTATCCATGCGTCGACCTATGTCCATTATGCGGGTCTCCTCAAGGGCTGGCTGGATTGAGTTCCTATTTAAAACTGTAGGTAAAGGCACCGATCTTCTCGCCAAGCAACAAGCAGGGGCCATTATCAGCATTCTGGGTCCAATTGGAATACCTTTTAAACTATCAGGATATAGAAAGAAGCCTATCTTAATCGGTGGGGGCGTAGGAATTCCGCCGATGATCTACTTAGCGGAGCATATGAAAAAACATAAGGACCTAACACCGCTAGTCCTAATGGGTTCTGAAATCCCATTTCCGTTCCCGCTAAAGCCCTCCCAAATTATGACCACGCGTGTACCAAACGATACCATCGCGGCGATGCCATTACTAGAAGACTGGGGGATATGTTCGCGATTAGCAAGTAATCAGGGCTACGCAGGTTGTTATGACGGTTTCGTCACAGATCTTGCCAAATTCGCCGTACTTTCTTCCAGTGAACAAAATGATATTGAGTTATTCGCTTGCGGACCTACGGCTATGCTTAAGGCAGTGCAGCTAATAGCCTCCGAGTTTAACCTCTCCTGCCAAATATCGCTTGAAGAACACATGGCCTGCGCGGTTGGAGGCTGTGCTGGTTGCGTCGTCGAAGTAAATACACCCACAGGAAAAGCTATGCAAAGAGTGTGCGTGGATGGGCCTGTTTTTGAAGCCGAGAATGTTATCTTCGGTGGAAAATAATATCTCGAAAAGGGTATTCAGTAATCAGCAATCCATTCACCCTAATCTTGCGCGCATTTCTGACAGGCATAAAGACCTAATCAAATATCAAAACCCAATTAGCGCAGAGTCAGCACGAATATTAAAGTCTACACAGGACCGAGTTGAACAAAGCGCAAAGCCACTTATTATGGATTGTGGTTGTGGAACTGGAGAAAGCGCGGTCCAACTAGCCAGAGCATTACCCGATCATACGATCGTTGCTATCGACAAAAGTATTCACCGCTTAAATAAAGCTCGAAAACACCTACTCCTACCAGAAAATCTAATATTCCTCCGCGCCGATCTGCCAGAAATCTGGCTATATGCTTACCGACAGAAGTGGAATATAAAAAAACAGTATCTTCTCTACCCAAATCCATGGCCCAAACAGGAACATCTTATGCGACGGTGGCACGCGCACCCTATCATGCCTTATCTACTCTCCTCAAGCCAAAATCTAGAGTTGCGCACTAATTGGAAAATATATGCGCATGAATTTGCGTGGGCGGCACAATACTTCTTAAACAAAGAAGTTGAAGTCCAAAGTTGGTTACCAGAGACCCCTATTTCAAATTTCGAGCTGAAATATTTGCAAAGTGGTCACGAATTATACAGAGTCCACATAGTACAAAATGATTGAAAGATACAAACGTATGTCACACAAACCATAGTTGAGGGGATACTCAAGTATTTCGGGCTGCGTACGAATAGCCCTCTAAACAGTAGAATACCAAGTCTGCCAGATCGGGAAAATAAGCACACATTCCTCTAGTCCAGCTGCAATAATACTGACAAAACTCGACGACCTCCTCCCTTGATTGAAACTGACTCTCGCCGGATCTTTTTAGCAGATCTTTTTCCTGTTGCCATCGAGCATCAATCACTCGCTCAAAAGAGTTCTGAAACAACATTACCGACAAATCAATCGCTCGCCATATTGATTCGTATTGTACAGCGGCATTTTTTGTCCACACTTTCCAGCGGCAATGTTGATCGTGTTCAGCCTCCCATTCATTCTCTGAAAAGCTTTGAATAAAGCTTGACTGCGCACCTACACACCAACCTTCCAATAGAATGACATCAACATGGCCCTCGTGGTGATAAAACTTATCCTGATCATACCTATCATCACATGCTTTCGAAAATGACGGCCAACATGTTTTAGAGCTGCTATCCGCTTGCATCAGCGCCACTAACGTATCTTTGAGATATTTTACATCGTGTGTTCCGGGCACCCCCCTCACTGTACAAAGCGGATGTACTTCTTCGCCCAATACCAATCGCTCGCTATTTTTGAGATAGAAGTCATCTAAGCACAAAGTTAAAGTTACTAAACCTCGCCTCGTCAAAACATTCTGTAAACTGCCACATATCGTACTTTTTCCGGAACCCTGTGCGCCCGAAAAACCGACCACAAGCGGCCTCGTACTTTTCAATCGAGATAGTACAGAATTCTCAATCTCTCGGACCAGTTGCTCCAAATACATACTAAAATTTAAGTCGCGTCTTCATAAGCCGAAAATAAAAAACTAACAGTTGTCAAGCAATGACAACTGAAAGGATTCGTCTAATTCAATATAAATACCATGATCTGGAAGATCGGTTGCTCTTAGGCAGACTAATGCGGTTTTCTGACTCATCCACCTAACAGCAATATTTGTCGCTGTAAAAGGAACGCCATCATTTTCTAATTTACTATGAAATATTTTTTTTGCTCCTTCATTTTCCGAAGATTTTAGGAGGTAAACGGTCACATATAGCGGACCCAACGGTATTTTGGGTTCAGTAACAGTTACTCGCAAACTATAACGACCGTCGGGAGACGAGTATTCTTGAAATAAATTCTCCTCGCCTAGACTGCAGCCCAACAATGAGACCAGGCATACGAAAAACAAGTACCGAGATAATCTAGTCATTTGAAATACGGACGAAAGTCGCATCACATGCGCTTAACCAACTGAGCCACCGCTCAGTGCTCGAAGGATATTTAGGGTGACTGAATCTAGCCAGCAACAATTTCTGTCCAATGACATGGTACTCAGCGGCAGCGACAAAAATTAACTCAGCTTTATACGTCGCTTTTTGAGTTGTTAGAACTTGACTAGCGGGAGCATCAGACCAGAGACTAGAGTTACGGAAAAAAGATATCACATGGCCCAGCGTATCTGAGTCAGACGCGCTCACATATAAGCTGCCATTTAACACATCCCCAGCATCAAACCACAACTCATGTTTATCTATAATTGCTTCAGTTGTATACATCAGAGTACCTATGTCGACTAATTAAATTTTTCACTTCAGCTCGACTTCAACAAATGATAAATTGAAGTCATTATCATTTATAACGTTGTGCTCAATGCCAATTTCACGGCTATAGGACTGGCCAATAACTAGATCAGCTGATACTTCCCCGTGCAACGTCTCCAGTAACAGGCGCCCAGAAGTTAATGGTACTACCACGTAATCATGTTCATGCACATGCCACCCTGTCTCTGCTCCCGGAGAAAATCTCCATTCAGTAATAATCACCTTTTCATTTTCAAGTTGTCTAATAGGTTCCGCTTTTTCTCTTTTGCGTGACATCCACTAACTCCTCCTCCACGTGATAAGTCAGGTTATTAAGTTACCAGCTAAACTTAAAAAGTAAAATTGCTGTAGGAAAATAGAAAGGTTAGCCCCCTTTTAGTTTCGTCTCTTCTTTGGGACGGTTTAGCTCAATGAAACTTCTATAGCCAGCATCCCAAAATTCATCGGACGGCAAAGTAATCGTTATATTTGAATACTTGGCATAATCCCGTTCCCACAAAAAATTATCAACCTCATTTTTTATTAGTATCGTTCCAACCTCCCCGCTATACCTGAAGTATTCAGGAAGCTCGCTAGCATACCATTCAGCTACACTATTTTTGTCTGTTCGAGATGCGAAAACTATCGCCCCCAAGTCCTCCCAACCATCCCGCCGAAGACACTGAGGCGCCACCTTCCCCCAAGTAACAGAAATAACCGTTGCATCTGGGTAGATGGGCAGTTCAATGTCGGACTTGTCTGGTATACACCGCGCAATGCGCATATGACTCATTTCGAGCTTTAATGGTTCTGATAACCCATCCAGAGGAACCCACTCAATCTCTGAGCTCGCAGAAACTGACCCAAACCGGTATAAAAGCACCGAGAAAATTAATAATAATGAACGACATTTTGGGAACATGGCATTTTACTGAAACACTTAATTGCTATCAAAATATCACACGGATAACCAGTTTGCTTATACTTTGTTTTGTCAAAGAGTATGCTATCCAAGGAATAAGAGACTAAAATACGTAAATGAGATCAATACCCAACCGACTGCAGGCCATTTTAAAAAACATACGCGAGTCCGAGCAACACTTTAATCGTCCTAAAAACTCGGTAAAGCTGTTAGCCGTTAGTAAGAAACAATCAGTTGATTCAATAAAACAAGCGTATGAGTCGGGCCAGCACGCATTTGGTGAGAATTACCTGCAAGAAGCAATGGATAAAATTCACTACTTTTCAGAAGAAGAAATTTCTTGGCATTTCATAGGAAAGATTCAAAGCAACAAAACATTAGCTATCGCAGAAAATTTTGACTGGGTACACACAATTGAGCGGGGGAAAATTGCATTCAGGCTTAATGAGCATCGCGCTAAAATGAAGAAAGTCCTTAATGTTTTGATCCAAGTGAATATTAGCGGAGAAGAATCTAAGTCGGGTGTCAGTTTAGAGGCTTTTCCCAAATTAGTCGCTTACGTAAAAGCTTTCCGCTGGCTAAAACTACGCGGGGTCATGGGTATGCCCGCCCAATACAATAGCTTTGAACTCCAATGTGAATCCTTTGCTCCTTTAACAAAAGCCATGAACTTACATCGGCACAAATTCGACTCATTATCGATTGGTACCAGCCAAGATTATAAAGCAGCCATTGCCGTAGGTTCAACAATGGTTAGAATAGGGGAAGGACTTTTTGGTCCACGACAGAAATAATACAGGTGCAGCGAGCAATTAAGAGATCCTTGTGAAAAAGAAGAAGACATACGCATTTATAGGCGCCGGCAATATGGGACAGGCACTAATCCAAGGCGCTCGTGAGTCTGGTATATCTGGAAAAGATATAAACGTCTCAGATCCTTCTATCACAGTGAGAGAAAGATGCGCCTCGCTGTTTGATACGAATACTTTTTCAAATAACGAAAAAGCGACCAAAAACGCTGATGTCGTTGTACTTGCGGTTAAGCCGCAAATAATAGAAAAAGCTCTGCAATCCCTGACCGTCACCAGAAGAGAAAACCCCCTTTATATCTCTATAGCCGCAGGGGTTACGCTTGAGCAACTCAATAGGTGTGGCGAGAAAGACATTGCAATTATAAGATGCATGCCAAATACACCCGCTATAATTCGCAGTGGAATCACGGCTCTAATAGCCAATCAAAATGTCAATAAGTCACAGCGTCTTGATGCGGAAAATCTATTGAGTGCAGTTGGCAAAATAGTTTGGCTTGATAACGAATCTTCCATGGATGCGATAACGGCCGTTTCGGGCAGTGGGCCAGCATATTTTTTTATGCTAATTGAACTTTTAGAAAACTCAGCAATTAAACTTGGCCTATCTGCGACATTAGCTAAAGAGCTAGCTTTGCAGACAGCCTATGGCGCTTGTAAACTAGCAAGGAACGCGCCAGAGAGCCCAGGAGAACTGAAGAAAAACGTGACTTCTCCCAATGGAACAACTGACGCGGCTTTAAAAGTTTTTGCCGCGGCAGAAATCGATCGCATAGTTGAATCTGCTGTAACTGCGGCTAGAGATCGATCCATAGAGCTTGCTAGAGGTAACTAAAGGCAAATGGGAACATACACCTCTAATGCGGGATTTTTTTTATTAAACATTTTACTTGGTTCAGCCATTTTTATTGTGCTACTCAGACTGATCCTACAACTGATGGGAGCAGACAGTAGTAATCCGATTAGTCAAAGTATTAAAGCGATTACCGACCCTATACTACAGCCAACTAGACGCTACCTTCCTAAATTCCAGTCATTAGACTCTGCCTCTGTGATAATACTCATCGCTTTGCAGATGGCGCTCACGTGGCTTTCTCTAAAAATGATCTCAATACTAGACCCCGACATACTATCGATTTTAATCTTTTCGATAGGAGAAATAGTTGCGAAATTTGTCCGACTATTAATTTGGGCAATTATTATAAATGCGTTAATCAGTTGGTTCTCCGTAGGATCTTACCACCCGATCGTTGACGTAATAAATTCGATAACCAGTCCACTTCTGGATCGAGCACGAAAAGTACTCCCTATGAGCACAGGCCTGGACTTCTCACCTTTGATCGCCATTATTGCGCTACAACTAGTTTTAATATTGATTGTTTCTCCTCTAAAAGATATTAGCAATATCTTCTTGCGATGATCTATAAATGAAAAATGACAAAAATAAAGAGGGTGTAGGTATCGTTATACCTGAGACTTGCGTCATTCGGGAACCGTTAGCCTTGGATAGTGGAGTAACTTTAGAAAGTTACGAAATTTGCTACGAAACTTATGGCACCCTAAACTCGGCTCGGACTAATGCAGTCTTAATATGTCACGCCTTGTCTGGAGATCATCATGCCGCAGGCTATAATCGAGTTGACGATCGCAAACCAGGTTGGTGGGACAATTGTATCGGGCCAAACCGACCTATAGATACAAATAAGTTTTTCGTAGTTTGCCCTAATAATCTTGGAGGATGTGGCGGATCTACTGGCCCTCTTTCGTGGAACTCATCTAGCGGAAAATGTTATGGGCCGGATTTCCCGATCGTCACTGTGCGTGATTGGGTCGAAAGCCAAGCCAAACTTGCAGATAAACTACAAATAGATTGCTGGGCTGCAGTTATGGGCGGTAGTCTAGGAGGTATGCAGGCCATACAGTGGTCCGTAGCCTACCCAAGTCGAGTGCGTAACGCAGTTGTGATAGCAGCCGCCTCCAAACTGTCGACCCAAAATATCGCATTCAACGAAATATCTAGGCAAGCTATTTTGGCAGATCCAAACTTCAATAATGGTCACTATAACGAAAAAAATACTGCACCTACTGACGGACTCAAATTAGCGCGAATGATAGGACATATGACTTATTTATCGGACGACGGGCTGCGTGCAAAGTTTGGTCGAGAACGAACAGATAAAAATACGAGTTTTAGTTTTGGAGCCGAGTTTGAGGTTGAGTCGTATTTGCAATATCAAGGGGATGCATTTGTTAATCGATTTGATGCTAACACATATTTATTAATGACTCGCGCCCTAGACTACTTTGATCCAGCGCAAAACCATGGTGATGATTTAAGGAAAACAATGGCTGGTGCATCCGCTCGATTTCTAGTCATATCCTTCTCTAGCGACTGGAGATTCTCTCCCGCGCGCTCAAGAGAAATTGTCCGATCGCTTCTGTACTCCAATAAAGATGTCAGCTACTGCGAGATAGAATCAGACTTTGGACACGATTCCTTTCTTTTACCGATTACGGATTACCACCAAATATTAACAAAGTATTTTCGAGGCATCTCCATATAATGAAGATCTCAGAATTACGACCAGAGCTTACCCTGATAGCTGATTGGATCAAAAATGGTTCCAAAGTACTAGATTTGGGCTGTGGTGACGGCACATTTTTAGCGGCACTTCGAGAAGAAAAACAAGTAATAGGTTATGGGATAGAAATAGACACTGATAATATTAAGGCATGTGTTGATCATAGTGTGAACGTTATTCAGTCAAATATAGATGACGGGCTTAATGAGTTTGAGGATGATTCTTTTGACTACGTGATCATGTCTCAGACTATACAGGCGGTGCACCATCCACATAAAACTATTGATGATATGCTCAGGGTTGGAGGGCAGGGCATTATCACCTTCCCGAACATGGGAAACTGGAAGTGCAGATTGCAACTAGCCCTCGGTAAGATGCCCGTAACCAAACATCTTCCACACTCATGGTACGACACTCCTAATATTCACATGTGCACGGTGAAAGATTTTGATGAACTTTGCAAGACACGCAATATCAGCATATTGGAAAGAGCCACTCTGAATGCTCAACACGAAAAAATTATTGGTATGCCCTTGTTTCCAAACTTACGTGCAGAGATTGCAGTCTATAAAATTAATCAATCATAATCACACAATGTTTCGTGCCACGGAGTTGTAGTCAATGATTAAAGGAGCGTGGTCTGAAAAACGCTTAGCCGTGTATATTTTCGCGTTTGTAACTTTATCTTTCAACGCTTTACTAACTACCTGATAATCTATGCGCCATCCGACATTGTTAGCATAGGCGTTACCCCTATTAGACCACCACGTATATTGTCCTTCGCGCTTTTCGACTGCTCTAAAAGCATCCGTGTACGCTAACTTACCAAATACCCTATCCAGCCACGCTCGCTCCCTTGGTAAAAACCCAGAGTTCTTTCTATTCCCTTTCCAATTTTTCAGGTCAATCTCTTTATGAGCAATATTCCAATCACCGCAGAAAATATAATTCCTTCCGTGCTTATTAGCATTCAGAAGTTTTTTATCAAAAATATCCATAAATCTAAATTTCGCTTCTTGCCTGAGATCTCCGGACGACCCGGACGGAAAATAAACAGATGCCACTGAAAGATTACCGATATCTATTTGCAAATAACGTCCCTCTTGGTCAAGTTCGGGATCACCCAGCCCTCGGATAACCCTATCTGGCTGAAGCCTCGAAAATAGAGCGACACCGCTGTAACCTTTTTTTTCAGCTGACTCAAAATTCGTATACCAATTTCTAGGGCTTAGTATCGCGTTACTTAACTGATCTGGTTGTGCCTTCGTTTCCTGCAGACACACGAAGTCAGCCTTCTGACGAGCTAACCATCGATAAAAACCCTTACCATGAGCCGAACGTATTCCGTTCAAATTAGCACTAATGACTCGCATTTTTATTTTCGTCCTTATTTTACCTTTACTATTTGAACGCAAGATATATCATTGTATCAGTATCATAGGATCATCAAACACCGATAGAAATGAAGCAATATAAAAAAAATTTCATCACCGCAGCATTAGATAACAACGTACTCAAATTTGGAAATTTCACACTAAAATCCGGTAGAGAAAGTCCGTATTTCTTTAACACCGGACATTTCGACAGTGGTTCAGCTCTAGCGCTTCTAGGCAAAGCGTACGCTAGCGCTATAGTAGACCATAACCTCAAGTTTGAAATACTTTTTGGCCCGGCATATAAAGGAATTCCTATAGCTTCGGCGGTTGCTATCGCTCTGTTGAATGAATATAACATCGACATTTCCTTCTGCTTCAACAGAAAAGAACCAAAAGATCATGGGGAGGGAGGGATTACTTTCGGAGCGGACCTAGCCGGACAGACGCTAATTATCGACGATGTAATATCGGCAGGAACTTCTGTGAAACAGTCACATGAACTAATTCACGAAAGTGGAGCTACACTGGCCGGCATCTGTGTCGCACTTGACCGACAAGAAAGAGGAAGTGGCCCTTTATCCGCGATACAAGAAGTAACTACTCGCTACAATGTACCGGTCATTAGCATAATTTCTTTAGCCGATATTATAGATTTTGTTGGGGAAGTGGAAGAATATACTGAGAATCTGGAAGCTATTAGACAATATCAGATAGAGTACGGTATTTAAGCCAACAAAAGAATTATACGAACAGACCATTTTTTACAAGTGCCCAGTTCTCATTCCAATGAGCGGCTGGCGATTCCTTAAAATCTTCGCTTACAAATCTATTGAGCCGGCCTCGAAGTATGCTCAGCAAGATCTGTGCTTGAAATACGATTTTGTCTATTTCTGCCTCCTCACCATCGGTCAAATTGTGTTCCCGTAATACTTGCTTAAATTGGGTTTCAATCCTAGCAAAAAAAACGTCCTACTCGCTGCCTTAATCTTTCATGCTCTCCAACTAGAATATCACCCATTAAAACACGTACTATTCCAGGATTTTTTTCGGCGAACCTTAGCATAACAAAAACTAATTGGTGACATCGCTTGGTAGCATCTCTTTCTTCGCGCATTATTTTGTTGAAAAGTCCGAATACCGCGTCTTCAGCGAACTCAATAAGCGCCTCAAACATTTGCGCCTTACTGGCAAAATGTCTATATAACGCAGCCTCGGAAACTCCTACGGCCTTAGCAAGAGCTGCGGTAGTAATTTTAGAGCCTGGTTTAGATTCCAGCTCTGTCGCCAAGGTTTCTAATATCTGAAACCGACGTTTCTTTTTCGCACTCATTCTATTAATGTTCCAACTCCATCGTCGGTAAATAATTCCAGCAGTACCGCATGGTTTACTCGACCATCAATAATGTGCGCCCGCTTCACGCCTCCCGCCACAGCCTCTAGCGCGCTATTGATTTTGGGCAACATCCCGCTGTGAACCACCCCAGTATTGATTAGCTCTTTCACCTGACTCGCATTCAGTCCGGTGAGAAGGTTATTACTGCTATCCAACAGTCCGGGAGTGTTAGTTAAGTAAATCAATTTTTCTGCCCCAAGCACCTCAGCAATTTTACCAGCCACCACATCGGCATTTATATTGTAAGAATTTCCCGAATTATCGAACCCAATCGGAGCAATTACCGGTATATAGCTACTTTTCGAGAGTAATCGTAGAATTTGATCATTAATTGCTATCACCTTACCGACGTGACCAAGATCCACCGCAGAATCTGTTCCAACATCCAAAATTAACTTTTCGGACTGTATTAATGACGCATCTTTACCAGTCAAACCAACAGCTCTTCCACCTTGAACATTCAAACGCTGTACTATTTCTTTATTGACGGAACCACCGAGAACCATTTCAACCGACGACATCGTGTCGTTATCAGTAACACGCATACCCTGAACAAAAACAGACTTTTTCCCAAGTTTATCTAACTGTTCCTCGATCTGAGGACCTCCACCATGGACAACAATTGGCTTAATTCCGACCAGGCTCATCAGCACAATATCCCTAGCAAAACTCGACTTTAATTGATCATCGAGCATCGCGTTACCGCCATACTTTATAACTATCGTCTGTCCTTGATACCTTTGTATATACGGCAAGGCCGCGGTCAATACGTCTGCGGTCAGAGATTTACTTTTATCATTCATGGCATGTAATTTAGCACGATTTAAAGACTTAATGTAAGCGCTCGCTTACGCAGGGAAACAATCAACACAACTAATCAAAGACTTTCTCGATAAACCTTTGATATCAAGGTCACTAATTTCCGCGCGAGCTTTTCTTTGGACTGCTTTTCCAAAATGCGTGACTTATCGCGCCAAAAAACAGTTAATTCGTTATCGTCACTATTGAAGCCCGTGCCATCGTTGTCAACCAAATTTGCTGCGATCATATCAATGCCTTTCTTGGTCATTTTATCCTTCGCGTATCTTTCTAACTTCTCTGTTTCAGCAGCGAATCCTACTGTAAAAGGGGCATTTGTTAATCCGGCAACTCCCGAAAGAATATCCTTATTGGGTATTAGCTTTAATGAGAAAGTAGAGGCGCTTTTTTTTATTTTTTGGCTACTTTCGATTTCGGGACGGTAATCCGAAACCGCAGCACAAGCTATAAAAATATCAATGTCTCGGATATTATTAACGACCGAGCTCTCCATTTCGCTAGCAGAGCTAATATATTCAACACCAACACCTTTTGGAGGCTCTAAATTGGTCGGCCCAGATATTAAAATCACATTAGCCCCGGCCTCACAGGCAGCGCGCGCTAGCGCATAACCCATTTTACCAGAGCTTTGGTTAGTCAGGTAACGAACTGGGTCTATGTACTCTCTTGTAGGCCCTGCGGTCACCATTACCCTAATCTGAGCCATTGACCCAGCATTAAAAAGGTTCGCGATGCTTTCAAGTAGGACTTCGGCTTCGACTAAACGGCCTAAGCCTACCTCTCCGCAAGCCTGACTTCCAGAATCAGGGCCGCAAACACAGACGCCTTTCTTCATAAGTGAGTCTAACGCTTCTTTTGTGAAACTGTTCTCCCACATCTGCAGATTCATAGCAGGCGCTATTAATATAGGAGCCTCCGACGCGCGGCAAATTGCCGTACTAAGGTCATCCGCTGCACCTTTACTTAATTTGGCTATGTAATCGGCACTAGCCGGCGCGATAACAATAGCATCGGCCCATCTAGCTAGCTCGATGTGCCCCATGCCAGCTTCAGCCTTTTGGTCAAAAAGATCTTGGCGTACTTCATTTCCAGATACGGCCTGTAACACTAAAGGGGTAACAAATTCACTGGCGGCAGATGTCAATACGACCCGCACCTCGGCGCCTTCATCACGCATACGCCTAACTATGTCGGGAGTCTTGTAGGCCGCAATACTTCCCGTCACAATCAATAAACAGTTTTTAAATGCTAACTTGTTCACGCAAAGACACCATATATCATAGATTTTAGAAGCTAAGTATAATAAACACTTCTAGTTTAAAGTAGCTAGCGATCGCGTTTTTGTCTATATTTACACATACTTACACTCGTGCAATATGATACCACTTGGCGAACGGCAAGAAACGAGCTAGAATTGCCCTCCGATTTTACTAGAATTAAGCAGGAATACATCAAATGGCCCGTGTATGCCAAGTAACAGGTAAGCGACCCGTATCAGGAAACAACGTTTCGCATGCGCATAACAAAACGCGCAGACGATTTTTACCAAACCTTCACTCCCATAGATTTTGGGTTGAAAGTGAAAATAGATGGGTAAAACTTCGACTTAGTGCAAAAGGCCTTAGGATAATTGACAAACTCGGAATCGATCAAGTGTTAAACAACTTACGATCGCGCGGCGAAAAAATCTAAGGTACTTACTATGCAGGAAAAAATTAAATTGGTATCTAGTGCAGGGACAGGTCACTACTATACAACCACAAAAAACAAAAGAACCCATCCTGACAAGCTGGAGCGAAAAAAATTTGATCCTGTAGTCCGCAAGCACGTCAACTATAAAGAAGCTAAAATTAAATAACCTAACGACACGACCAATTAGTTTGGCAGCTCTGTTAGCGTATATCCCCGAAAAACTTTCACATATTCTTCGAGCGCAGAAATTCCACTTTGCTCAGCTTCTTCGCACCATTCCTTTAATCGCTTAAGCAATACGTCTGCATCCGAGGCACGTTGTCTATATAGATCCTCCAGGGAATTATATGAACTAAGGACCATGTGCAATTTTTTGCTAATAGAATAGACCTCATCCATATCACGACTATCTGCAGTACCAAGAAATTTATAGGGGGCCACGTATGCTCTGCGCAATTTCTTTAACCGAGATAGCTTCTCGCCAGAAGAACTAATGATTTCTTCTCGATATACTCGTTGCATGACCATTTTTTTAAAATCTGACATTACATGTAAACGGTTAGCGACTATAGCTTTCAAAGTTTCAAGATCAGGTGAGGGTTTGTCTAAATTGATATATGGACGGACTGGCGCCATACTTTTCACTGTTGCCAACTTTAAAACAGAGAGTACTCGAATGTAGTACCACGCTATATCAAATTCCCATGGCCTCATCGAAAACTTAGCAGAAGCAGCAAAAGCATGATGGTTATTATGGAGTTCTTCGCCCCCTATAATAATTCCCCAGGGAATGATATTAGTTGAAGCATCCTCAGTATCAAAGTTCCTATAGCCTCCCCAGTGGCCTACGCCATTAATCACGCCTGCAGCAAATAACGGAATCCAAAGCATTTGTATCGCTGTAATCGTGACACCAGGTAATCCGAACAAAAATGTATTAATCAAGAACATCATTAATATACCGACCATAGGATAAGCAGAATACAGCTTTGTCTCAATCAAATCGTCTGGTGTTCCAAATCCAAATTGCTTAACTACTTCCCCATCGTGAGCACTAACGCGATAAAGCTCTGTGCCCCTAAGTAGGACATTTTTTACACCAAAAACAATAGGGCTATGCGGGTCATCTTCCGTTTCTACACTTACATGATGTTTCCGATGCACGGCGGTCCATTCTTTGGTGTTCATGCCGGTGGTTAACCAGAGCCAAAAACGAAAAAAATGCGATATAACTGGGTTTAAGTCGATAGCTCGATGGGCCTGGTTTCGGTGCAAATAAATGGTGACAGCAATAATAGTCACGTGCGTATAAGCCAAAGTAATAAAAACAAAGTCCCAAAAAGAAAGGGTAAAAAAACCGTACAAAACAAACCTCCAAAATTAATAAGCACCTTCTGCACAACGCCAGCCAAAGAAGCCGATATTTATCTAATCATATTCCAAGATTAAATTTTTCGCGACGTCTAATCTGCCCGTCCAACCAATATCAACAAAGATCGTAGCAGTGCTATCGAGTACGATAGTTGGCCCCCGAATGACGTCCTTAATACTGTGCCTAGGAATTACAGGATATCTAGAGCCTGAAATTTTAGTTATATCATCTAACAAAGGAATAATCGCAGAATTTGACAGGGCTTGCTCCGCCGTAACAATTACTCTAAGACTTACTATCTCTATCGGCTTATCAAGAATATGGCCATATCGGCGCTCGTGCGCATCTGGAAATAAACTACATAGATCATCCAGAGAGTCAAAGGGCAAAGTTAAGAAAGTTGATTGCCCAAAATAACATACGTCTACGGACAGCTCTTCACTGAAGTCACCATCGCTGTGACCCTCATGCAAAAGCTCTGCTTTTGCCGCATCGATCATGTCTTCGAAAACATCTCGTAGTATTTCATCACTGCAATCCTCAGATTTTTTTCGTAATGAACGCGAAAGCTTGCGTCCAGGCTTTGCAACCGTCATCCCTACTGCAGACAAAACACCCGCACTTGCAGGGATTAAAATTGCTCTTATTGATAAGGCCTCAGCCAAATAGCAGCAATGTAACCCGCCACAGCCACCAAAAGGCACTAAAGTAAAGTCTGTAGGGTCAATGCCTCGCTCTATCGATATCTCTTTAAGCGCTTGAACCATCATGTTATTGACTATCTCAAGTACCCCTTGCGCGGCTTGCGTCAAGCTCAATCCTAATCCTCCGGCTAAATCCTCTACAACTGCAAGCGCCTTTTCAAAATCGAGCTTCATACCTCCAGAAAACCGTGTTTCTAGAGGGAGTCTCCCTACAACTAAATTTGCATCGGTCACGGTAACATTTTTGCCGCCCTGCCCATAACAGGCTGGTCCAGGGTCCGCGCCCGCGGAGCTGGGGCCCACTTGTAACAACCCCCCCAGATCAACACGTGCTATAGATCCGCCACCAGCTCCAATAGTGTGCATTTCGACCATTGGTATGGCGACAGGGTACCCTCCAACCTGTCCCTCGGTAGTTAAAGAAATCTGACCATCAATTAAAGCCACATCAGTTGACGTACCCCCCATGTCAAAAGTCATAATCTTCTCGAATCCGGCAGTTTTTGCTATATAGGATGCACCAATTAGTCCTCCAGCCGGCCCGGAAAGGAGCAAATTTACTGGATGATAACTAGCGTATTCCGGAGAACATGTCATCCCATTACTCTGCATCACAGCCAAAGTAGAATCATTTAAAGAGGCGGCTAAATTTTCTAAATAGTCCCTGACTTTAGGGCCCAGCGATGCATTTAGCCATGTTGCAATACCTCTTTCATATTCACGATAATCGGGTAACACATCACTGGAACAGGCAACAAAGCAATACTTTCCAAGTCGCGCTAATATCCTCTGCTCTATCTCAGGCCTTAAAAAAGAAAACAGCAGATTAACCGCAACAGCTTCAGGATTTAACATTTTAACCTGAGCCTCAAGATAAGCCATATCCTCCTTAGAAACCTCTTCAACAAGCTGCCCAGAACTATTTATTCTTCCCCCTATCTCAACACAATACGACTTGGGTACCGGGGGAGAGCCAGTAGGCGGGGTCAAATTATACAACTCGGCTCTGGCCTGCCGACCAATGGTTAATAAATCGCCAAAACCACGATTCGTGACGTACATCGTTTTAGACAATTTTCTCTCAAGTACAGCGTTTGTAGCTACCGTTGTGCCATGAATGATTAAAATTTCCTCAGGGTGCACTCCTAGAGCTGAAAGGCCTTTCATGATCGCTATCTCCGGGCTTTTCGGAGTCGATAATTCCTTGTGAACTCTAATTCCGGCTTCATCGCGAACAACAAAATCGGTAAACGTCCCTCCAGTGTCAACTCCTACTAGTCGCATAATATTTTCTCTTTTTTAAAGCCCCCTCAAGCTCACATTTATAATACAGCACAAAACTATACTTATTGGTGTAACATCAACAGAAATACTAAAATTTTACTTAACTGAATATGCCCGAACTACCTGAAGTCGAAACCACGAAGCGCGGAATAGAACGGCTGCTGATAAATAAGACGGTTGAACATACAATCGTTCGCCACTACAAATTCCGCCAGCCTATCGCCCGAAATATAGGATATATCTTAAAAAACCAAACTCTGAAAACAGTTTCTAGGCGCGCCAAATATCTTTTATTTAATTTTACCAAGGGCACGTTGATAATACACCTAGGTATGTCGGGTAGTCTCAGAGTAGTCAGTCTAAACACCCCTAAAGAGAAACACGACCATGTTGAGATTTTATTTAACGACAACCATTGCCTTAGATTCAGAGATCCGCGCAGATTTGGCCTAGTTATTTGGACAAAAAAAAATCCATTTGAGCACAAATTATTGAAGAACTGCGGGCCCGAACCACTCACTCAGCAATTTTCTGGACTATATCTACACCGCGTTGCAAAGAATAGAACTTGTCCTATTAAGCAATTTATCATGCTAAATAATATAGTTGTGGGGGTGGGAAATATTTATGCCAATGAGGCACTATTTTCAGCAGGTATTAGTCCAAACCGCCCCGCTAATAGCATAGGCTTGGATGAGTTTATGCTATTAAGTAAAAGTATTAAAACCGTACTTCGAAAGGCTATTAAGGCCGGAGGCACAACGCTACAAGACTTTAAAAACGAACGAGGTGATGCGGGGTACTTTAAGCAAAAATTAGCTGTGTACGGCCGCGCAAGTCTACCATGTTACAACTGCCGACAGGCTATAACACAAGTGCGGATAGGACAAAGATCAAGCTTCTACTGTAAAAATTGCCAAAAATAAACTACCAGACTACTGACGAACCTTCGCCCCTGGGATCGCTAGCCGCGTCAACAGAACCGTCTACTTTATCAATCACAATAACTTGCATGTTACCGTAATTGCGGCTGCTTTCTTTTAGTTTGTGCCCTTTCTTACTAAGAGCTTCCTTCTCAAATAAAGTTAAACCATCTTTCTCAAAGTAAACTTGGTCGGGCAAATATTGATGATGAAAACGTTTAGACGATACCATCTCAGCAGGCGTAGCGCCCATAATAAAGTCTAATGCAGAAATCAGTACCATAGAAATTATACGACTCCCACCGGGTGTGCCCATAATAGCTATCCGATCACTGCCTTCCAAGAAAGTTGGAGTCATGCTGGACAGAGGCCGTTTCCCCGGCGCTATAGAGTTCGCATTAGCACCCACAAGGCCATAGGTATTCGGCGTAAACGGCTTCGCCGAAAAATCATCCATTTCATTATTTAATAATACGCCCGTTCCAACAGCTGTCATCGCAGCCCCGAAAGGAATATTTATACTTAAAGTCGCCGCAACTCTGTTTCCAAGGCTGTCTACAATAGAAAAGTGAGTAGTGTCCGATCCTTTTTGGCGACTACCGATTTGTGGTAATGAGCTACTGGGAGTAGCTTTTGTGTCGGAAATTGAAGATGCCAGCAAATCGGCATGCGCCTTGGACGATAGTTCTTTCACAGGTACTTTTACAAAATCCGGATCGCCCAAATAATCTGCTCTATCACGATAAGCACGTCGCATTGCCTCAACTACCAAATGAATATAAGTATCTCTTTCATATTTTTTGAGATCATATCGTTCAAGAATGTTGAGTGCCTCAATAAGCGCTACACCACCCGATGAAGGCGGAGGGGAAGAGATGATCTTAACATCATGATAAAAGGAAACTAGAGGTTGTCGAATCTTAACCTCGTAGTTCTTTAAATCCTCAATTCGCCAAATACCACCATCGGAAACTATCGAATTAACCATTCTCCTGGCCAAATCACCACCGTAAAAACTCTCTCCGTTAGAAACCGCTATTGATTCCAGAGTTTCAGCTAAATCCTCTTGAATTACTCTAAAGCCGGCTTTAGGGACGTTACCTTCGTCCAAAAATATATTTGCAGCATCCTTATTTAGACGCAAAGCGGCGACTCGATAGCCTGCCATCTTCTCATAGCGATCGCCGGTTAAAAATCCTTCCCTAGCCAACCTTATCGCCGGTGCTAAATTTTCATGCAAAGTCAAGTTTGCAAAATTCTCAGACAGGTATACTAACCCCGCGGGCAGGCCCGGGATAGCAGCGGCCAATGGACCATTCAACGATCTCTCGCGAATAAAATCTCCGGAAGAGTCCAAGTACATATCGGCAGTCGCTTTACTTGGCGCTTCCTCTCTAGCATCGACAAATAAGTTAGTACCGTCTTTCTGCGTATGAAGCAAAAAGAAGCCACCGCCACCAATACCTGAACTATATGGTTCCACAACCGCGAGAGCTGCGGCAACAGCGATAGCTGCATCGAAAGCATTTCCACCGGCATCCAATATCTCTTTACCCGCAAAAGTTGCAGCCGGATGAGCTGAAGCAACCGAGGATTCAGCGCGGATGACATCGCCACACCAAAGCACACTAATCAATGCAAAGATGTAATGTAATTTGTAACGCGCGTAACTCAATTCAACCTCCTACTCGGCTTTTCGTTAAAAACAAATATTTAAACTCAAGCTGTTGCTGAGTCTCTTCATGATCTTTATCTTTTGGGATACAATCCACGGGACACACAACAACACATTGCGGTTCGGAAAAATGTCCCACGCACTCGGTACATTTATTCGCATCTATCAAATAATGTGATTCACCCTCGTAGATTGCCTCATTAGGACACTCTGGCTCACACACATCACAATTAATACACTGCTCAGTAATTTTCAGCGCCATAGTTATTTTTTAGGACTCAAATCAGATAGCGGGCTTGGAAGCTAACGAGAGCTAGCCCCTAATTTATCAATCAAGACATTTTTCACTATTTCGGGCACAAAGTCAGTAATATCTCCGCCAAACTTAGCTATCTCTCGAACCAACGAAGACGAAATATAGGTATATTTCTCAGAAGTCGGTAAAAATATTGTGTCCGCCTCTGGCATCAACTTTCGGTTCATGCCGGCAAGCTGAAACTCATACTCAAAGTCACTTACTGCCCGCAAACCTCTTAAAATAACCGACGCATTATTTTCTTTTGCGCAATCAACCATAAGACTATTAAATTTTATTATTTTAACGTTTTTAATTTTTTCTAAAACTTTCGATGCTAAGTCAATCCTTTCCTCTACAGAAAAAATAGTATTTTTCGAAGTACTGCCGGCTACCGCCAATATCACTTGATCAAACATGGGCGACGCTCTCTCAACTATATCGACGTGTCCAAGTGTAATGGGATCGAAGGTGCCAGGATATATCGCAATAGTGCTCAATTTACTACCCTAAATATGAAAATCAAATAACTTATACCACTTTCCAACAGGAATTTCCTTAGCCCCTTGTTAAAAGACAGTATTCCAAGCTTTTAGTCGCACCGACTTTTAATTTTCGCCACTCTTTTGGTAATTCCACTTTATTTTTCGAAAACTCTGCGTAAATAACGCCATTTGGTACAAGGTTTCGTTTGGCGATTAATTCTAGAGAGGGCAAAAGTAAGCCCGACCCAAAAGGCGGATCAAGAAATATTATATCGAATTCGGTGCCGCAAGATTCAATGTAATTAATTGAATCCTGCAGATACACTTCCGCTTTGGATATCCCTAAGCTAGTGAGTAACGCACTGATGGCACCGCCTAAGACTTGATTTTTCTCTACGAAAGTAGCCTTACTAGCGCCTCGAGATAGTGACTCTATACCTAGTGCCCCAGTTCCGGCAAATAAATCTAAACACCGAGCTCCTTCAATATCTAAAGATAGCCAATTAAAAAGCGTTTCCTTGACTCGGTCCGAGGTAGGCCTCAACCCTGTCGCATGCTCAACAGGAATCCGAGTTCCACGCAAGTTACCTCCAATTACACGGACGCTTCCAAATGGTTTACTCATCGCTATCCTGGTTCGGGCCTACTATTACCGTTACCAATTTTTCTGGCGAAAAATATCGATTGAATACTTTACTAACCTCCGCAAGCGTTACGCGACCAACATTTCCAGCAAAAGTTTCGAGATAATCAATGGGTAATTTATAAAATCCTAACATAGCTAAATAGTTTAAAATCTCCGCGTTAGTATCAACTCTTAGGGGAAATCCACTTATCAAATTGTCTTTAGCACTCTCTATGTCTTTGCCTGAAAAACCCTCTAACCTCAGTTTTTTTAGCGAGCTATCTAACACGTTAAGTGCTTCTTCCTGGCTCTCCCGATCAGTTTGCAGGGCAGCCACTAGACTACCCCCTCTCAATTTCGGAGAAAAATAACTATATGCCGAGTAAGCTAAGCCCCTTTCCTCCCTAATTGATCTGAACAATATCGATACTAATGAGTTTCCTCCAAGTGCATGATTGGCCACTAGTAAAGGGAAATAGTCTGGATGGCCTCTCTCAACACCCCGGGCACCGACCCGTATATGACTTTGTATTGAAGGAAAATTTCGCTTGATTAAAATACCACGAGTCATTTTTAACGCTGGTAGAAACGCTTTGCCAGCGGGCGCACCACTCACCAAAGTGGAACTAATTTCTTCAGCCATGGCTTTGGCTTTCCTAGGAGTTACCGCACCTACAATCGCTATATTAAGGTTCTTAGCAACATAAAATTCTTTAAAAAAGTTATTAACATCATCGCGGGTAATGGACTTAACCGATTCAGGAGTACCTTCATGAGGAGTGCCATAAGGATCTCCTTCAAACAACTCGGCATACAGCTCGTCTTGAGCTACGGCAGCTGGAGACTGTTTTTTATAGTCTAATCCAATCAATGTTCTTGCCACCAGTCTGTCTACATCGGAGTTGTCGAACCGAGGCGACGACAGCGCTAACTTCAGTAATTTCATCAAAGCTTCTAGGTTAGCGTCCTCGGTTAGACTGCGCATCTTAATATATCCCATATCCGAGGTGGAGCCAGATGAAAGAATGCCGCCGGTGAGCCCAATCGCCTCGTTAAAGTCATCAACATTTAAATCGCTCGCACCTTGCAGAATCAGCTCACTCACTAAATTAGACAGACCATGTTTTGTCCCATCTCGAGAGCTACCGGCATCAAAAGCCAGATACATGTCAACCATCTCTAGCTCAGGTACCTGCGTATAGAGCACCGACACATTATTCTCGGTCCTCCACGACTCCACCTGTACATTGGCGCCAACGCAAGGTAGTAAAACTACCAGTAAAACCAACATTGCCACGGCAAAACTTTTCATAGCGAACTCTCAGGCAAAAGTTGGGTAATAGCTAAAGCATCCTGTCTGATATACTTTTTTACAACTGCAACAAGATCGTTCGCTGTAATCTCAGTTATATTTTCAATATAGTCATCTTTTAAACGCCAATCCAAACCTACAGACTCTAATTGTCCGATAATAGTCGCCTGATTTTCCATTGAATCCATTGCATAAACCCTACTAGCGATAACTTGTGACTTTACTCGCTGCATTTCCATCTGAGTTGGCGGACTTTGAATTATCTCTAAAAGCTCGCTTGTAATAGCTTCTTCAAGTTGATCAAGAGTGACTCCCTCAACTGGAACCGCACTAACTGAAAATAGCGTATCCAAAAGAGATACCGGTGAATATCCAATCGACGCGTAGGTAGCTAAAGACTTTCCTCTAATTAGGTGTTTAGCAAAACGGGCGCTATTGTCGCCGTCCAATACCTCTGCTAGGACATCAAGCGCATACACATCAGTCTGACTAATTCCATTAGACGCCCTCACACTGCCAAGAGAAGGGACTTTGTAGCTCATTAATAATAGCGGCACTCGCGCCTTATCACTCGTCATTACGAGCCTCTTTGTTCCTTGGCTAACGCGCTCATTCGCACTTCGCAAGACAGGCACTTTCTCACGCTCTAAGCCACCAAAATACTGCTGGGCTAATTTATATACCTCTTTGGAAGAAACATCGCCTACCACCACCACGGTAGCGTTATTCGGTGCGTACCAATCCTGGTACCACTTTTTCAAATCATCTAAGTGCATGCCTTTAATGTCTGACTCCCATCCGATAACCGGATGACGATAAGGACTCTCTTGGAACACCAGTGCCCTATTAGCCTCCCGCGCAAGACCCTGAGGATTATCATCCGTCCGTAATCTACGTTCTTCTAAAACTACATTTATTTCCTTTAAGAACTCCTCCTCTTTAAAGACAAGATTGTTCATCCGATCAGCCTCTAATTCGAAGCTTAAGGCCACGTTTTCTGCCGACCACTGTTGATAATAGGCCGTGTAGTCGGAACTGGTAAATGCGTTCTCGCGCCCACCTTTTTCGGCTACTATCTGAGAAAATTGGCCTTCAGGATAGTTCTCGGTGCCTTTAAACATCATGTGCTCAAGGGCATGGGACACTCCAGTTATTCCTCTATGCTCA
>CACEAA010000007.1 GCA_902557415.1 uncultured Pseudomonadota bacterium
ACTAGCCAGGAAATGATGTGGTCATCCTGCCAATTGCCTGTGGAGCGCAACCTAGACGAGCTAAACACCAAAATAAATCAGGTTCGTGACGGTGCTGTCAAAGGCTCGCTGAAGCTTGATAAAAGCTTGGCGACTCCCCGATACCATAAGGCCGTTGACATACACTGTCAGCCGGGAGGTTACCATAACGAATTCGCTCAGGACGATGCTTCGTCAGGTATGGTATACGATCGAGCTGTGCATATTTATGCCATGGCCCAACTCGGGCCTTACAATGACGATATTGGTGCTAGTATCATCATGTGGTTAAAAGAAAAATATCCCGATTTCAAACCCAAACGTATCCTCGATTTGGGATGCTCTGTGGGACATAGTACTATCCCTTATGTGGAAGCGTTCCCAGATGCAAAAATATACGGTATCGATGTCGCAGCGCCGATGCTGAGGTACGCGCATGCGCGCGCGGAATCATTAAATGTTCCGGTACATTTTTCACAACAGAATGCTGAAAAAACTAATTTCAAATCTAATTCATTTGATCTCATCGTTTCCCATATTCTTTTGCACGAAACTTCCGAAAAGGCCATTCATAAAATTATTAAAGAATGTCACAGGTTGTTAAAGCCAGGCGGAATGATGGTGCACGGTGAAACACCTCCTTACAAAAATATGGGCCCCTTCGATGCATTTATGCTCGACTGGGATACTAGGAATAATAACGAGCCATTTTGGGCACGATCGCATGAAATTGATCTACACCAGCTGTCGGAAAAAGCGAACTTTGATCCAGATAAAAAAATCGAAGAAATGATTCCGAGCGCTCTGCAAGTAGCTGAAGCTCGACGCTCAGAGGTTTTTCAAGGCGGTGATTTTGGTGGAGGTGGTCTTTGGTTTGTATACGGAAATAAAAAATAAATTATGACAACAAGAAAATTACAACGTAAAGCTCACGGACAACGACCGTATTTTTTCGATGACCCGAATGTGGACAAGTTGGTTTCCATGATCATGGGCCTAGCTGGCGAAGTTTCAGTAATGCACGATAGAGCGGATACGCTAGAGAGGCTTCTACAAACTAAAGGACTGGTCAGTCAGAAAGAAATAAACGAGTTTGAGCCCTCAGTCGAGATCATGGACGAGCGCGCAGCTTGGCGGAAAACATATCTGAGCGAGATCCTACGCATCGTTGAAAGCGAACTTGAAGGTACCGCGCGGGGGGATGTAGACCCGTACGAGAAAGCTGTTAAAACAGTCGAAACGAACTAATACCAAAACTTCAGTCAATTAAAGGCACTACTTCTTCCCCAAAGCGACGCACTCCCTCGACAAAGTCAGGCCAGCTAAAAAGCATCCCCTCAATACCTGACTCATCTCGTAGTGACATTATCTGCTTTGCTATCGTCGCTGGAGAGCCAACTATCACAGGTATCCCCATAAAAGCCATGTTGCCTTCTTCAATACTTTGGTCCAGCGCAGACTGCAGCTGAGCGCTCGACCCTCCCTCATTGGTATCCAAGCTTGCGCTAGCTAAAATATTCCGAATAGCACCAGTATCAGCTTTTCTTACAATGTCTTCGGCCACAGCCTTAGCTTTCTCATCAGAATCTTCAATAATCATATGATAAAGAGCATAAATGCCGACATTCCTATTATATTTTGCCGCCCGACTTTGAATATCTCTAACGCCACCAATTAAATTTGATTTTCCAGTCAAAACGAATTGATGATCGGCACTTTCCGCAACAAACTGTCTTCCACGCGGAGATTGTCCAGCGCAGACTATAGGAATTTCTCCTGATGGCTGGGGGTATACCGTACAATCATCTAACGAAAAAAACTCGCCCTTATGAGAGCAGCGGCCAGTGTCCCACAGAGTTTTCAATATTGTTAGATACTCTGAGGCATAATCGTATCGACGCTCGTAGTGACTGTCTCCTGGCCACATATCCATTTGCAAATACTCAGCCCGATTCCAGCCAGTTACAATATTCAACCCACACCGACCAGAAGAAATATCATCAAGTGTTGCTATCATTCTCGCGACTACGGCAGGGTGCTGGCTTAATAATGAAATTGAGGGGAATAAGCCAATCCTTTCGGTCACCGACGCGAGGCCTGCCATTAGAGTAAAAGACTCTAAGCAAGAGTCCCAATAACCTGTAGAGCCACCAAAACCCCGATACTTCATCATAGATAACACAAAGTCGAGCCCTTGGGCTTCAGCTTCCAACGAGATTGCCTTATTGTGCTCAAAAGTAGGCTGGTAGACTGGGCTACCTTCCGACGGAATATAACCATTACTGCCATTAGGGAGAAATACTCCAAATTTCATTTAGATTCCTTTTATTAACTAACACTTAAAATAGACTATATGGAATGAACTATACTATAAATAACAATGTATAGTTTATCCCTAACATGGACGGTAGGAGACCATCATTGCCTGCGAACGCAATACCCAATTTCAAATTAGGCCTACTTCTTTGTGATCACGTACCCGACGAATTAGCCCCATGCTTTCAAGACTATCCTGAAATGTTTGCAAAAGCGTTTACAAGTGTCAATGCCAACATCGAATGGCAGATTTTCGATATCACGAAAGAAGAATTGCCAACCAGCGCCAATATATGTGACGGTTATTTGATTTCAGGCAGTCGACATTCAGCGAATGACAATGAGCGATGGATAAACTCATTAATGCTATTTTCCAAAGAAGTACATGAAGCAAAAATACCTATAGTCGGTTTATGCTTCGGGCTCCAAATTCTTGCTAAAGCATTGAGAGGAAAGGTGGAAAAAGCTCAACAAGGATGGGGTATTGGCCACAAACGATATAGAGTAACTGCACACGAAACTAACCTGTTGCTAGAGGCGGATTCAAAAATCACTGTACCGGTCTGTCATCAAGATCAAATCACCCGCATCCCGGATGGATCAATTCGTGTTGCGTCCAACGATCATTGCGAAAATTTTATTTTATTTTTTGGAAACCATACTCTAGGTATTCAAGGGCATCCCGAATTTGAAGGTAGATATATTAATGCTCTAATAGAATACAAGAAAAATGATTTAACAGATAACGAATATATCAGCGCCAAAAGGTCTAAAGCTTGTCCTGAGGATAGTAAAATATTAAGAAAAGTTATCTTAGACTTCGTGCTTGGAGTCACGAAAACCTAAAAACTCTAATTCAACGGGAACTTCAGTTCCACCATGAGTCCTGGATCATTGTTACGAAATATTAAAGTTCCTCGGTGAAGCTCTATCACCGCTTTGACAACACTTAAGCCCAAGCCGCTGCCAGGTAATGATCGACTTTGATCGAGACGTGAAAATCGTTCCAGTACTCGGTCATATTCTTCCTCAGGGATACCCGGCCCACTATCGTGAATTTTCAATCGGACCTCATTATTTTCCTTAGTAGCGACCAGACCAACAGCCCCCCCACTAGGAGAATTCTTTACTGCATTATCCAGTAAATTTGAAATCGCTTGAAACATTAAGTTCCTGTCACCTTGGACAACTAAGTTAGGATCGGTATCACTAACTAACACCACATTCCGCTCGTCGGCTACGCCTTGATAGAGATCCGCGGCATCGGCCAAAATAACTGACAAGTCTATCTTTTCTAAAGTCGGACTGTAAGTGCCAGACTCTATCCGAGCTATGCGCAGCAAAGAAGCGAACGTTAGCAACAATTCATCTGCATCAGCCACGCTAGACTCTAGTTCTGCTCGCACTGATTCAGGACTACTAGCCGCGACCACCTCTATTTTATTACGCAAACGAGTGAGGGGCGTTCTTAGATCGTGTGCAATATTGTCAGAAACATGCCTGACAGTCCCTAACAAAGACTCTATTTTATCAAGCATTTCGTTCAAGTGTTCCGCAAGCACATCAAACTCATCGCCGGTCAATCTTGATTCTAGTCTTCGATTAAGTCCTCCATCTACAATCTCACCTGTAGCTTTTGTAAAAGCTGCGATACGACGTAAAACTCTTCGACTCATATAGAGGCCACCGAGTAACGCAAAAATCACTGTCAAACTGATGACTACTTGCAGTGAACGCTCAAATACATTCTTAATTTGGCTGATTTCTTCGATATTTCTTGCTACCAAAAATTGTACGCCGTCAGGTAACCTTGATATCCTGCCGCGCGCCGGTACTACGACTTCACTCTGAGGTAAGACATAAGTAAACTCGACCCAGCCATCTCCGTCACTTTTGGAAACTGGCCACGATTTCAAGTTACCAGCTAATGGCTGGCCCTCCGGAGAGGCAAATTGATATAACATTTTTCTAGTTAGTCTTGCGCGAACCGATAAAGTTTTAATTAACCAATCCAATCCTCGCTCGCGATACACTTTTGATAAAACTCTAACCTCTTCCTCAACAATCCGATCGGTTTCTCTAACCACGACTCCTATAGTCGACCAATAGAAAAATAGCGCAAGAAGACTTAAAGAGATGCCAAACACTACTGTATAAGAAATAGTCAGCTGAAAAGTGGTTGTCCTAGCAAACGCGAGGGTCTTTTTAAAGAATACAGCCAATTAATCTTGCTCTTTGGATAGACGGTAACCCGCTCCACGAACCGTATGCAACAGAGGGTAAGCAAACCCTTTATCAATCTTACTGCGCAATCTACTCACATGAACATCAATCACATTAGTTTGTGGATCAAAATGATAATCCCACACATGTTCAAGCAACATAGTCCGTGTTATGACTTGATCGGCATGCCTCATTAGATATTCTAGCAAGCGAAACTCTCGAGGTTGCAATTCAATAGAACTTCCGGCTCTGCTTACTACTCGAGTGATTAGGTTCATTTCTAAATCACCCAGACATAACAAAGTTTCTGGCCCATCAGGCGATGTTCTTCGACACAAAGCGTCAACACGTGCCTCCATTTCACTAAATGCAAAAGGTTTTACTAGGTAATCATCTGCACCTGCTTTCAAACCGTCCACGCGGTGATCAATTTCTCCTAAGGCACTAAGGATTAGAATAGGAACTTTATTTCCCGAGGCTCTTAAAGTTCTAACTATGGTCAAACCATCAACTATTGGGAGCATTCTATCTAGAATAACTAAATCGAAATTCCCAGTTGTGGCCATATACAGTCCGTCCCGACCATTACTCGCCGTATCTACTAGATGACCACTCTGCAATAATCCATTGGATATAAAGTCAGCGGTATCCTTGTCATCTTCAACTACCAGCAAATGCATTACTATCCTCGGCAGAAAGTTATGGAATATTTATGTATGCCGACTCATGCTACCTCACTAATCAGCAACTTTCTTGTTGATTAAAATTTTTTAATGCAATAGACACATATCTGTAATGCGGGGTCTGTACTCTATCTGAGGTGGCACAAAGTATTTCATGTCACTGTTATTACAATAAGGTTCCCTGTCCTTTTTATAATAGCAAGTCTTCTTGTCGCTAAGTCATCTTATCTCCCTAACTTAGCGACAAGAAGCGATTTTTTACACTTGTATATCTTCAAACATCACACTAGACAAATACCTCTCTCCTGCATCAGGAAGTACTACCACTATCGTTTTGCCCGCAAACTCCTCAGACTGCGCTATCCGAGTCGCCGCCTCTGCGGCCGCCCCACAGGAGATACCACAGAGCAATCCTTCTTCTTTAGCTAACCGCCTTCCCATTGCCACCGCTTCATCATTTGACACCCGCTCAACACGGTCGACAACAGATAAATCAAGCGCACCAGGAATAAAGCCAGGGCCAATTCCTTGGATCTTATGAGGACCCGGACTTATCGCGTTCCCTGCCAGAGTTTGGCTAATAACTGGACTTTCAGCTGGCTCCACCGCAACACTTATGATTTTTTTACCGCAAGTATTTTTAATGTACCTACTGACACCTGTAATGGTTCCACCCGTGCCAACGCCAGACACTAGTACATCAATTTCGCCATCTGATTGCGACCAAATTTCTGGCCCAGTGGTCTTTTCATGAATCGCAGGGTTTGCCGGATTTTCAAACTGTTGAGGCATGTAGTATCTTTCCGGGTCTGTTTTCACAAGTGCCTCGGCTTCAGCAATAGCTCCTTTCATACCTTTCGCGCCTTCGGTCAATACTAGATTAGCTCCGAATGCCTTAAGTACTTTTCGTCTTTCGAGACTCATTGTCTCCGGCATTGTTAAAGTTAACTTATAACCTCTGGCAGCGCACACATAGGCTAAGGCTATCCCAGTATTGCCACTAGTCGGTTCAACTATCTCGACACCGTTCCCTAGGATCCCTTTGTCTTCAGCATCCCAGATCATGGCCGCTCCAATCCGACACTTAACAGAATATGCAGGGTTTCGGCCTTCTATTTTAGCCAAAACAGTCGCGGTAGTTTCGCCCACCACTCTATTTAGCCGGACCATCGGCGTATCACCTATAGCCAGTGAGTTATCTTCATAATACGGCATTAACTGTCTCCATCATCCTTATTTGTGTAACATAGAATTCTACAAGTTGGGAATAACTTTTTCCCCAAACATTCGAATATCTTGCAGTGCTTCTTGTTGACTAGGACCGCCTGGTTGGCGCATTCTCAGCATCACATAATCTGGCTGAACAATCTCTTTCCACATCTGCAACTGCTCAAGACATTGTTCTGGAGAACCCGCTATCAGACGCTCTTTCGATAGAAGGTCAAAAGACAAATCATCGGCACTTTTAACGCTCTCTAGATGTTTGTCCGCCACGTAGGCGCCACCCTCATAATAATACCTATGAGTGATCATAGTCGGCTCACTTTTTGCTACACACTCTGCCCAAGTCTCTCCTACCACGCAGTCTCTCATGAGCACAATATAGGGCTTTCGACCGTTCTTTTTAGCTTCGGCGCGATACTGATCCGCATAACTTTTGATAACATCGAGAGACTGAATTGGGTCGGCAATCCAGCCGTCGCCCATCCTGCCAGCTCTCTCTAAGCCAACTGGAACCCAACCTGCCATCCAGATTGGAGGACCAGAGTCCTGAAAGGCTGCAGGCGTCACCCGTACGTTCTCGATCGTATGATATTTGCTGTCGTAACTAAATGGCTTACCTGTCCATGCCTGCCTTAAAATTTCGACACATTCCTCTGTACGCCCCGCCCTCTGCTTTAAGGGGACTCCGAATGCGTCGAAGTCAGGCGGCTGATAGCCTATTCCCACAGCCGCGATCATTCGTCCTTTCGTGGCTTGGTCTATAACTGCTATATCTTCCGCCAGTCTGATAGGATGGTACAAAGGTGCTAGCAGCACGCAAGTACCAACTTTAATCTTAGTGGTTCTCGCCCCTATCATTCCGGCAAGCAGCACCGGGGACGGCAGATAATTGTCTTCTTGCTGGTGATGTTCTGTAAAAAAGAAACCATCAAATCCCACGTCTTCGCATAGCTCAGCTTGCTCAACTAGTTCGTCAATCATTCCCGAAACATTACCTTCATCTGAAACATCCTGCGTGCATGGAAAATATCCTACTGGCAACATTTTGTCTGACTCCTTATGAATATTCATCTGTGAGACTCTCATGTTCTCAAATATCGAATCCTGAAGCCACTATTTATTGAGATAGTCCCTTTACTGATAATCAATTTTTTCACGCAGTTCGTATAGTTGCTCTCGAAGTTCTAAAATATGCTTTTCCCAATACTTTTGGCTGTGAAACCAAGGAAATGCTAACGGGAACGCTGGGTCAGACCAGCGTCTAGCCATCCAGGCGGAGTAGCCAATTATTCGCAAAGTGCGTAACGCTGGGATCATACTTAATTCTCTATAATCAAAGTCTCTATATTCTTGATAGCCCTCTAAAATGGACTCAAGTTGAGATTGCTGTTCCATTTGATCACCAGACAATAGCATCCAGATATCCTGAACGGAGAGCGCCATACGCGCGTCATCAAAATCGACAAAATTTGGGAGGTCTTCTCGCCATAATAGATTTCCGGAATGACAGTCGCCATGAGCGCGAATTTCCGAAAGTATTGACGCTCGCTCCAGATCGGACCCAATCAACTCGGAAATAGCTTTGACTAACTCAACATATGCCGGCGCAAGATCTTTTGGAATAAATTCACTCGAAATTAGATCCGTATCTAGCTCAAGGTTAGCTACGGTCGTAATTGAAGAGCGGTAAGCGAACCTAGCTCGAGATCCAATCGTGTGTATCCTGGCGAGAAAGCGACCTATCGTTCTAAGATTGTCTAGAGAGGAAAGTTCGGGAGCTCTTCCGCCTCTGCGCGGATACACCGCAAGTAGAAAATTATCAACTACTGTTATAGATTCACCGTGTTCGTTAAGAAGAGGTGCTACCACCGGAAGCTCAGCAGATGTCAATTCGAAGCAAAACTCATGCTCTTCAGCAATAGCGTCGTAGCTCCAGCGCTTCGGCCGATAAAATTTGACAACCACAGGAACATCGTTTTCGATACCAACTTGGTAAACTCTATTCTCATAGCTATTAAGCGCCATCAAATGACCATCGGGCTCCAACCCGAAATGCTCCACCGATCTTAGAATAAAGTCGGGCGTTAGCTCTTTAAAATAATGAGGGTCGCCCACTAAACTTAAATGAGAACTTTTTCTTTTAACTCAACGATTTTGTCTAGAACAGGCAATACTGTCTCTCGTCCCTCGGATGGCAATCCAAAAATAACATGGTTATACCCGAAAGATAATTGTTCTTCTAACTCCTTCGGGCTTTGGGGCGCGAGAAACAAGGCTAAATCCAAGTCTGAATATGACTTTCCACTTTTTGCGCAAGCCTCCTTGACTAGATCAACCGTACCCTCTCCAGGCCGCCCTCCTATAGGGAGCCATCCATCCCCATATTCTGCAATTCTCGCTGGCGCATATTTTGAGTTAGAACCTATCCAAATTGGTGGACCGCCGGCTTGAATAGGTTTAGGGAAAGACCACATTTTATCAAAATCAACAAAGTCACCATGAAATTCTGGTTCTTCTTCATTCCATATGGTCTTCATAGCCATGATTCGCTCACGCAATATCTTCCATCTCAAGTTGAACGGCGTTCCATGGTTTTCAACTTCTGGTTTATTCCAACCCGCTCCGACTCCAAATATAAAACGCCCATTGGACAATCTGTCTATTGTTGCAACTTCCTTGGCCAACGTTATGGGGTGTCGTTGACTAACCAAGCAGATCCCTGTGCCCAACCTAATCCGCTCGGTAACCGCCGCACAGGCCCCTAAAGCCACGAAGGGGTCATACGTTCTCAGGTACATTGGGGGCACTTGCCCGTCCGGGAAAAATGGAGAGCTAGTATCAAGCGGTATATGGGTATGCTCAGGAAGAAATAACGTATCTAGCCCTCTCGCCTCTACTTCCTTAGCTAACTCAGTCGGTTGAATAGATTCGTCCGTCGCAAAAATTATTACTCCACTAGCTACCATAATTTATCTCAAATTTTTAAACTTTAGTTTTACCACACTCACCACTCCATCCCTTCGCCATTGCGGGTAGACGAGAAAAATTCTCCTGTTGGACCGTCATCTGGTAATGTTGCCAACATCACAGCGGTGCTGGCACCCTCTGCGACACTGAGGGGCGCATCATCTGTCCCCATGTCAGTGCGGCACCAACCGGGAGACGCGGAATTAACTTTAAAGTTGGTATCTATCACTTCTTTAGCAAATAGCGTTGTTAATGCATTGATTGCAACTTTAGATGACTGATACGCCGGACCCATCACGCCGTAAACAATCGATTCACGATTATTAATATTCCCTAACGAACCCATATCACTCGATATATTTACAATTCGAGGCGCTGGACTTTTAAGCATAAGTGGAAAGAATTCTCTGATAATTTCAAACGGCCCAAAAAAATTCGCGTCAAATGTGTCGCGCATTTCTTTGACGGTTAACGCGCTGGGCATAGTCCCCCATTCTTCCTCGAAGGTCCCAGCGTTGTTCACCAAAACATCTAAACACTTGACCGCATCACCAATGGCCTCAAGCGCCATCGCAATACTACCCGAATCAGTGGCGTCTAGCTGAATTGCAGTCACATCAGCAACCCCTAGCGCTGTCAGTTTACTTAGAGCCTCTTGCCCTTTTCTAATATCACGACAGCCTAAAAATATTTTATACCCTTTTACGCCTAACTGTCGGCAGATTTCTAAGCCTAACCCTCTGTTTGCGCCGGTAACAAAAGCGCTCCGATTACCATCTGTCATGTCTTTATCTCCCAAACATCATGTCTCATGGTATATTGAACCTCCCCGTTCCCGAAACTCTTTTGCCTTTTCTTCCATTCCTCGCTCCAAAGTTGCTTGCGAGTGTTTTTCATCCGTACTGTCAGCATAATCTCTGACTTCTTGCGAAATTTTCATGGAACAAAACTTCGGGCCACACATAGAACAAAAATGCGCAGATTTGTGACCTTCTTTCGGTAAAGTTTGATCATGAAAATCTCTTGCTCGGTCTGGATCTAAACTCAGATCAAATTGATCCTCCCACCGAAACTCAAATCGAGCTTTCGACAAAGCATTATCCCGCAATTGTGAACCTGGGTGTCCTTTTGCCAAGTCGGCTGCATGCGCCGCGATCTTATAGGTGATTATACCTTCCTTCACGTCATCCTTATCTGGAAGACCCAAATGCTCTTTCGGTGTTACGTAACAAAGCATAGCAGTTCCATACCAACCTATCATAGCAGCTCCGATAGCTGAGGTGATATGGTCATATCCGGGGGCTATGTCAGTGGTCAGAGGTCCTAACGTATAAAATGGAGCTTCGCCACACACATCTATTTGCTTGTCCATGTTTTCTTTGATGAGGTGCATAGGCACATGACCGGGCCCTTCTATCATAGTCTGAATGTCGTGTTGCCACGCCACTTTGGTCAGCTCGCCTAAAGTCTCAAGCTCCGCAAACTGTGCCGCATCATTAGCATCAGCAATGCTCCCTGGTCGTAGGCCATCTCCTAAAGAAAAGCTTACATCGTAGGCCTTCATAATTTCGCATATGTCTTCAAAATGTTCGTACAAGAAGCTCTCCCTGTGATGCGCCAAGCACCACTTCGCCATAATCGAACCTCCACGGGATACTATTCCCGTCATGCGCGATGCCGCTAGAGGAACATAAGGCAATCGCACTCCGGCATGAATCGTAAAATAATCTACCCCTTGCTCGGCCTGTTCTATCAACGTATCTCGAAAAATCTGCCATGTTAACTCTTCGGCAGCCCCATCAACCTTTTCTAATGCTTGGTAGATTGGGACCGTCCCAATAGGAACCGGCGAATTGCGAATGATCCATTCACGCGTTTCATGAATATTTTTGCCGGTAGATAAATCCATGATAGTGTCACCACCCCAACGCGTAGACCAGGTCATTTTTTCTACTTCTTCTTCAATAGACGAAGTCACGGCAGAGTTGCCGATATTGGCGTTGATTTTAACCAAAAAGTTCCTGCCGATGATCATTGGCTCTATCTCGGGATGATTGATATTCGCAGGAATAATAGCCCTACCCATGGCTACCTCCTGCCTAACAAACTCAGGAGTTATCGTCTCAGGAATAGACGCACCAAGGGAATCGCCTTCGTGGATTCTTCCGTGTCCATATTCCTCGAAGTTAACCGCTCTTTGATTTTCACGTATAGCAATGTATTCCATTTCTGGAGTTACTATACCCGCTCGTGCGTAATGCATCTGGCTCACGTTTTTACCAGGTTTGGCTTTTCGAGGACGTCTATTTTTCTTAAAATGCAAATGTGCTAGCTGAGGATCATTGGCCCTCAGCCGCCCATAAACCGACGTTAAATCTCCGAGAACTTCGGTATCATTGCGCTCTTCGATCCATGCTCCCCTTATACTAGGAAGACCTTCTCGCAAATCAATTTTCGCAGTCGGATCAGTATAAATTCCTGACGTATCGTAAACGGTCACATTTGGATTAGAATGACTACCCGTAAGGCCAGCAGTGTCAGTCTGAGAAATTTGTCGCATTGGCACCTTTATATCAGGACGGGTACCCTCGATATAAATTTTTTCGGAACGTGGAAATGGTTGTACAGCTTCCTTATCAACGGTAGCAGACTGACTTAATGGAGTATCATCAACAACTGCGCTCATGTATAGCACCTCTAAAAATTTTTCACGCCAAAACGGCAAACTAAAACGAATGCGGGAGGTAACGGGGGAATCCATGCTTTCCTAAATTATAGCTAACAACTCAGGTTCAAAGGGTATATTCTCAGCTTTGACTGAACGTTAAAGCACCCCTAGCCTCTCGGTAACATTACTATGTACGGTTAACGACCCAGATGCAAGCTGAGATTCCCTCAGTATCACCGAAATTAAGACAACTCAGGACGAATGACCCACGTATCAGGTAAACAAAGTACTCTCTAGCCCATAATTGGGCTAGAGAGCAGAGAATGAAGAGTCAAGGGTTCTCCTCATATGCAGGTACCGCGGGAGACAGTGCGATACACGAATAATAATATAGCCTTCTATTACTTACCTATACGTGGCCGCTGTATTACCATTTTTTAATTTAACGCCCGACTAGGCTATCCTTGACATTACGCTAGACTATACCCTAATCGGTAAACATAGGTATACAAAACCATGACGTCATAGTATGTTTTTAATCTCCATTTTTCTAAAGTACGTCTATAATCTCGTCAACACGGAGCTAACTAATGCGCGACATGATTGACCGTCTGAACACCAAATATCCGATCTGGAATGCGGGAATGGGGGCTGGTATTGCGGGTCCAAAGTTGGCGTCCGCTGTATCCGAAGCAGGTGGTTTGGGGGTGCTTGGCTGCGGAGCGATGCAAGGCGCGGACGTAGCAGCTATGATTACTGAGACAAAAGTCCTCACTAAAAGACCAATTGGCGCCAATGTAATCTTACCTATGTCCGATGGGAGTGATGTGGCGGCATGTTTCGACGGCGGTATCGACGCACTTGTACTGTTCTGGGATGATATTCAACCTTTCGTAAAAGATGCTCAGTCCCGTGGAATTTTTATTTTAAGCCAATGCGGAAGCCCGGATGATGCAGTGCGTGCGGCCGATGCTGGAGCAGATGGAATTATAATCCAAGGAATCGAATCTGGAGGCCACGTTTCAAGCTCTCAGGAACTGGTCCCAAATCTTGAAAACATAATCAGCCATGTGAAACCTTTACCCTGTATAGCAGCCGGAGGCCTTTCCACAGGTGCACAAATCAAAGATATATTGTCTCGTGGCGCCAAAGCCGTTTCGCTTGGAACACGATTTCTCGCGACTCACGAGGCGAACGCAAATGACGCGTATAAAAATCGATTACTAGCTTCAAAAAGTGAGGACACGGTAGTCACTAAGCTATTCGATGGCGGATGGCCAAATGCACCACATCGAGTAATTATTAACAAAGATTACACCACGTGGGTGGCAAACGACTCACCTGATGCACCAAACCGACCTGGAGAAGACGAATATATTGGCTGCATAGCTAAAACTGATGGCCGAGAATTAAAACTTTCTCGATACACCACGATGCCCGCGGTCAAAGATTTTACTGGAAGTATCGAAAATCTACCATTATATGCGGGGACTTCTGTCGACAATATCCATACAATTGAGTCGGTAGAAAATTTGTTTAAAATACTAGTAACTGAAATTGTTAAAGCCGACAAATAGAGACAACTTGAATTCATAAAAAACTGGGGGACTTCATGCGCGTAACACAACCACTTAAAAGAAATCTACAGCAGATCCCTGAAGACATCGCTACTGTTTGTGGAGACCGTTCCCATACGTGGAGTCAGTTAGTCCATAGAATTTCCGCTTTAGCGGGTGGGCTAGTTAACCTCGGTTTGAAACCACAAGAGCGAGTAGCGATCGTAGCGCTAAACTCGGATCTTTACCTGGAGACAATATTCGCAGCTCCTTGGGCGGGTGGTGTTATCGTACCTATTAATTATCGCTGGTCTGCTCCAGAAATAGCATTCGCACTTAATGACTCGGGGACAAAAATAATTTTCGTCGACGAAACCTTTAGTGACGTTGTCCCTGATCTAAAAAAACTCGTCGAGCACGAACTAACCGTTGTATCCTTGGATGATGCCTTTGAGGGCTGCGACGAAATTTATGAAGATCTCGTTTCTAAATCAACCGAATTACCTGAATTTGAAAATAACGAAAATGATATTTCTGGTATTTTCTATACCGGTGGGACCACCGGCCGTTCCAAAGGCGTCATGCTCACGCACGGAAACCATATCTCAAACACTCTCCAATTCACGGCTATGATGGAAACTAGTCCAGACATGGTATTCTTGCACGCTGCACCAACTTTCCACATTGCCGATGCTTTATTTATATACTTAGTAACTCATATAGGTGGCAAGCATGTTTTTATTCCTCGCTTTGATCCTGTACTAAGCGCCCAAGCGATACAAGACCAAAAAATTACTGATGTGATACTAGTTCCTACTATGATCCAAATGCTGTTAGAGATGGAAAACTTCGAAAACTATGACTTTGCTAGCCTACAGAGGCTGTATTATGGTGCGTCGCCAATGCCCGAGGCGGTTGCGAAAGACCTCATCAGCAAGCTCCCTCACTCAAAAGCGTACCATCTCTACGGACAAACTGAATCAGCCCCGCTTTTAACTTGCTTGGACTCTAAATACCATGTTACCGATGGGCCATTCGCAGGGAGACTACGATCTGCTGGGCGAGCAATGCCGGCGGTCGAATTAAAAATCGTCGACTCTGAAGGTAATGAGTGTCCGCGCGGTGAAATTGGCGAAATAATTGCCCGTGGCCCAAATATTATGAAAGGATATTGGGGACAAGAAGAGCTAACTAAAAATACCGTGAAAAATGGTTGGTTACATACCGGTGATGCAGCGAGAATGGACGAAGGTGGATTCATTTTTATTAGCGATCGATTGAAGGACATGATTATTTCAGGAGGAGAAAACGTCTACTCTGCCGAAGTAGAAAATGCAATGTATCAATTTTCAGACATTAGCCAATGCGCAGTGATAGGTGTCCCAGATGACAAGTGGGGGGAGCGCGTTCACGCAATAGTAGTGTTAGAAGAAAATTCAAACGCCAGTGAACAAGATCTCATAATGCATTGTAGATCCTTGATCGCCGACTTTAAATGCCCCCGCTCTGTAACCTTTCGAAAGGAACCCCTGCCACTATCCGGCGCCGGAAAAGTGCTGAAGACAGAGCTCAGAAAGCCGTTTTGGGAGGGCAAATCAAAGCAAGTAAACTGATGTCACTCCGGCATTAATGGAAACTTTACTCGATTATCAGCTTTTTGAATCCAAGGTTGTGCAGTTTCACAAAAAAACTCGATGGTGGGATCTAACCAAGAAGTATCATCTAGGGTGCCAGCCTTTAAAAAAGTGGTTCCCGGCATGCTGTGCACTACTGAATAAAGAGGCGAACCGCATTTTCCGCAGAAATTTCTTTCGACAGCTTGGCCGCTTTGTCCAACTGTTTCGAAAACATTAGGCTCCCCATCGACTACTAAAGAGTCACTATTTATACCAACTACAATCGAAAATGCGGTGCCGCATAATTTCTGACAATCCGGGCAATGGCATACTGCCGTTACGTTCGGTTCGTCTGAGCAATCAAAACGAATATCACCACACATACATCCACCCTTTAATTTAGACATTTTCTAACCTCGCTGTCGCTGTGTTTCTATTATAACTGCCTATCGACTATACACGATAGTATTAGGTTCAGCGCCTAATTTGCTCTCAGTAATATGAAATAAATAAAAGCCTTAAAGTCCGAAAACCCGAGTAAACGCCGCACATATCCGCAAAAATTTAATGTTGGTCCACAAAAATTCGGTTTGCGAGTATCATAATCCTGCTTAAGATAGTTATATCAAATAATTTACCTTAAATTTTTAGGAAAACTGGTTTATGAAATTAGGGATGAACATAAGAAACTGGGGGCCAACGGCGACTCCTGAGTTCCTGTCAAAATGCGCTAGCAGCGCTGATCGTTCGACATTGGACTCGATATGGCTAAATGATCATTTGGGGTTACCCGAAAAATTCGATAACGTTTACGGCATTCCGTCTGATATGGGCGATATCCTAGATCCTCTCGGAGTCTCGAATTTTTTGGCTGGAATCACCCAACGTATTCGGTTTGGTACAGGTGTACTTGTTATTCCATACCGGCCGGCACTGGTAACCTGTAAATTAGTAACAAGTATTCAAGTGCTATCAGGTGGTCGCTTTCTATTGGGTGTAGGGCCAGGATACTTAGCCGAGGAATTTACTGCCCTTGGGGTCCCGAAATCGAAACGCGGTGAGATCACCGACGCTACACTCAAGTTCTTGCGCGAAGCATCAGACAAAACAGCGCACACCTTGAATGGCCAAGAATTTCTTGTCAAACCCAAACTATTGCTTCCTCCTATATATATCGGAGGCAAAGCTGAAATAGCTATTCCGCGAGCCATAAAATATGGAGACGGATGGCAACCAGCGGCCGGCGAGACGCCGTCAGCTCTCAAGGCTGCTATGAAAAAATGGAACAATCCTGACGACCGTACTAATTTTAAAAAGCTAGATATTGTGATGATGAAGACATTACCTCTTAATGAACGCAACGCCGCCTCAGATATGCTTTCTGAATATAAAGAAGCTGGTGTTACAGAATTCGTGCATACTCAAGGGTACGAAAGTACCAACCAATACGATGAAGTTGTGCAACTAATTGATACCGAAATGAGAACTTCGATAAGATAATCGGTACGCCTAAGCGAGCGACGTTCAAATGTCATATAAATATATATCAGTTACGCCTATCACTCCTGCGATTGGTGCCATAATCGGAGATGTTGATGCCAGTAAAAATCTCCCGGACGAAGTGGTTGGTGAGATCCGGCAAGCTTTTTTAGAACACCAAGTAATATTTCTGCGGAAGCAGAAGCTAAACCCAAAGGAGCTAGTTGCCTTCGCCTCGAAGTTTGGTGACATCGGGTATTACCCTTTTGTAGAAGGAATGGAAGGCCAACCTGAAGTAACCGAGGTAATCAAAAAAGAGAATGAAACTATTAATTTTGGTGGTCTGTGGCACACAGATACCAGTTATTTAGAGGCTCCTCCACTCGGCTCTTTCCTTTACGCGTTACGTGTGCCCGAAGCTGGGGGTGATACACTATTTGCGAATATGTATCTTGCTTACGACTCGCTATCGGATGGAATGAAAAAAATGATAGCTCCTCTCAAAGGGATTAATAGCGCCGAAAAACCCGATGCCGCGGTGACCAGAACTAATCGAGCTGCAGAGAGACCAAAAGACGCTGAAACAATTACGACAATATCAAGCCATCCAATAGTCAGGACTCATCCTGAGACTGGTAAAAAAGCACTCTATTGTAGCCGCGCTCATACCATACATATAGAAGGAATGACTGTTGAGGAGAGCAACCCTATCCTCGAATATCTTTACCGACAGCAACAACGAGAAGACTTTAGTTGCAGATTTCATTGGGAACCTGGTTCTTTAGCCTTTTGGGACAATCGCGCTGCTCAACATAATGCACTCAACGATTATCATGGATTTAGGAGGGTCATGCATCGCGTAACACTAAGTGGAGAGAAGCCATACTAATTATCGTGAAAATTACATTTTGAAGGGAGCTACAAAATGAAAGATAAAATATTTACAGAAAACGAACTGCGTGAAATGGAAAAGAGAACGCTCGATAGACTTTTAGAGGCGATAGATCAAAAAGATAACGAAGCCGCCAAAAAGATAGCAAACCGTATGTACAACGAATTTTTAAGTATGCATGATCTCTATCGAAATTGGATCACCGCGACACTCACTGAAATTGGAGAAAAATTTGGCGATGAAGTGTTGGATGATGTCATGGTAGAAGGTGTGCGTGCGTGGTGGCAGCCAATAATAGAGAAACTACCTAAAAGTGAAGACACGCTTGCGGCGCGAGTAAAAATGTTTGCGTCTGGCCTACATGGACACCTACAGCCATTAGGCATCGAAGAAGACGAGGAGAAAATAGAGATAAAACTGAGACCTTGCGGTAGCGGGGGACGATTGATTTCCGAAGGCAAATACGAGGGAGATAGTGCCTTCCTTAAAATTGAAAAGCCGCAAAAAATGACTTATGGTAGAAAAGATTATCCAGTTTATTGTGCGCATGAGTATGCCATGGAAAAAGTAGATATCCAGCAAAACGGTCGACCGTTTGTGGTAGTTGAGCCAGCAGAAAATTTGGGTTGCGACGATTGTTCGCTCTTTATATATAAAGATCCTAATAAAATACCAGATAAATATTACGAACGGATAGGGATGAAGAAACCGAGAAACGACGGATCGGAATCTTAAGTTTCAAAAGACTCGCTCGTGGCGGGGAAATCACGGCCTAATAAAACTGAGAAACTTTCTAAAATTCTCAATGTCAAACCCCAGATAACCTCATCCTCATATAAAATACCTGGGTAAGTTTGATGGCTGCCACCGATAGTGTAATCGATGGAGGTTACAGCGTCCTTATCAAACAAATGCCGTGTCGGTACCCAGAACACTCGCGAAACCTCGTCTTTGTCTTTCGCATACGCCAGATCGCGCCTTTCCAAGGGGATCCGATATAACACTGGAGTCAAAGTAAGAGAATCCCGCAGATCTCGACGTTGCACGTCTCTTATAGGCAATTTACCTATCCGATCGGTTGGCTTTAAGGCTAAGCCAACCTCTTCCCGCGTTTCCCTTTCAGCGACCTCCTCAGGGCACGAATCATCAATGGATGCCCTACCACCCGGAAATGCTACCTGCCCTGACCAAGGATCCCCTATTCGTGTAGCTCTTCTAATGAAGCACACTTCCATATCAGGAGCGTCAGCGACAAAAATCATGGCAACCGAGGCACACGAGTGATCGGGAACGAACACCGAATCATCCGCCCCTCGGGAGCGCAAAGCCACGCTGATTTCCTCAATCGTTAGCAATTATTTACTGACCACTAGTTAGTGCAGAAACACTAAAAAGTCGCTTAATCTTTGAAGCCTTCATTTCAGGGTGGACCGTTTCTGAGACTGCATGGACCAGAGTAGCTCTGTTTGACAACAAATTGATATTCGATTGTCCTCTCCAACTAACGACCGAATTCTCCGCACGAGTTTCACCCACTTTCGGCGATTTGTACATCGCATCAAAAATCTTCCACAGTTGATCCTCATGATTAAACACTAGTGCGTTTACAATATCGAACGTCTGATTATCGATAAACATAATCTTACTTTTATAAGGATGCCCATCCCATGTCGACTTTAGTTCAACAACATGACAATCGCGCAATTGCCAACGATCAACCACCGCACGACTGTAAGGCCCCCCAAATCGAAGCAACGAGCCGTCAGAATCAATGACATCTAACACTCTTTTTCTACCTAAATATTCCCATGTATAATCAAGTACTCGTCCAGCGAAACCTTCGAAATCATCCAGGGTCACCTCGGAACCCATGAAACTATCAGATCTTTCTTTCGCAGAGTACCTCCGCACCCTTCGCTCGGTTGGGGAGTAAACGTTGACCTGGTCATCTGCATGTGCGTTCTGAGCTCTCTCGACCACAAATTTCATACCCGCAACATCGAATGGATCTACAAACTCTATATAGTCTTTAAAAAATTTTTCTTTTGCGCTGGGAACGTTCATCCTATATGAAGATGATGGCAACCAAGCTAGATTACTTAAGTACACACGGTGGTATTTTTGAGTAACTCTGCGCTCAATCCGCCCCTGTCCTTCTATTCCGTACTGTTGAGCCTTTTTGGTGTTATCGCTGCCACCTTGGTCTATATACGTCATTGTCAATTTATCAACCTTATATCCGGTATATTGCCAGCGGTGGATATTGTTCCATGCGACCATTAAACCAGCATTTTTAGGAGAAGCGGCGGCGATCTGTTCATTCGAAAATGGACGCCCGACCAAATAATTTTCTAGCTCTCCACCAGGGCCCAAGGTTGCTTGTCCGGCATACTTATCTGTCGCGGCCTGATAAGACCTAAAAAGAGGATAATTTTTTGTAGCCTGTATTGTTATAGAACTGCCTTTATAGGCAAACTCATCAACGTACCCGGGAGGCATAAAAGGTCTGACCAAATCCAAATTATGGTCACTAATAATCGTACCCGAAGCAGGCGCATCCATGGTCACAGTTTGATTTAACCAATCAACAATCTCGCTTCGAGAAATCGATTGAGCGTTTGAATGCCAAGCCCAAATCAATAACGAAACAGAAAAAACACCCTTAATAAAGATTCGACTAAACATCAAAAAACTCCATGATTCTAACAGAGGCAAAGTAAATCTCGTAGACACACTTAGAAATATATTTTACGCTGCCTCAGTCTCAACTTGCTTCTCGATGTCATCTAAAATCGGCATTAAATACTGTTTAAATTTCGAAGGATCTTCAGACATTGGGAAGTGCCCCATACCTTCCATCAAAGTATATGACGCCCCTGGCACCTTATTAGCTAATTCCTGACACAGTTCAGGCGTAGCAGACCAATCGTAGTCTCCACTTAGGACATAGAACATACACTTTTTCGTATCTATATCACCAGCAACCTCTCGGAGATCGTGCTCAACGCCATAATAATTCAAATCGCCCGAAAAAACAGCAGGGGCACCTTGACTATACATGAATACTGTTTCACGAACATTTGACTCAGGTGAGTACGGAGAACACAGACTCATCATCATCGCTGGCTTTGCATCATTAGATAACCGGGGATGCCGCCACCATTGCTGGAACATTCTATCAAAGCCCCCGCTCCAGCAGGATGACTCGATGCCAATACTGGCTCTAAATTCCTCTGGATGATGGTAGGCTAAGTCAGCCGCTAGATGTCCTCCCATCGAGCAACCCATAAAAATAGGTTGGACCAAATCTAACTCTCTAACGAAACTGATCCAAAAGGCCATGAACCAATCTTTTCTTAGCTTGTACTCATCTTCCCAATACCGATTCTCGAAAGGTGGAAGAGATTTCCCATGAAGAGGCAAGTCGACAGCGATTATTCGAAACCGAGAAGTAACGTCTTTGTCCTCCAGCAAGTGGCGCCACTGTCTGCCGTCCGATCCCGCTGTATGTTGGCAAACAATGGGGATGCCTTCACCAGCCTCCTCAAAGTAGACACGGTGTTCAACACCTTCTACATCCAAATAAAGATACTTACCTTTTATATCTGAATAACGGGCCATATTGATCTCCTAAGCAGCTATCTTCTGAGCATTAAAACATGTCGCCATACAATGATGGATACGGCGTATCGAATAGTAATAAGCATAAGCAGATTCCAAGTCGCCTCCAAAATCTAAGGCATGGTGCATCGAGGCCGCAAACCAATCGTGATAAAATGGTTTTGGTTTAATCTCTAAAGTTTCAAGCCAGAAGTTTTCCGGCGCCGAAAAATTTATAGTATATGGGTCAAAGCCATCGCTTCCTTTTACAAAGGTTGAAACTTCGCCATCCTTGATCGTCATGTAATAAAAATCTTCGCCTACTCCAAATCGCAAATCACAGTACCAATATCTCGCACTTAGACGAAACTCTTTATCAGAGTTTAACGCGTCCTTAATCGCCGAAGTCGGCAAATCCACCAAAATCCCCATCTACGTACTCCTTGAAAATCAACGCACTTAAAGTTTGCGCGATTGATTAAAGTCCAATACTCCAATAATTGTTGCGCCTGAAAGTTACTAAAGCATAAACAACAATGCATCTTATAAACAAGAACGACCGTTCTGGATTTGATGCTCTTCCTGAGTATCTTACAGCTATTTTAGCCCAAGGAAAACATCGTCTGTAACAGGTTGCTGAAACATATTTTACCAATACAATATTATGTGATATCGCTTAAATGAGTAACAATCTCACGATGTTACGCAGGGAGAAAAGCATGGAAAGACTCACGCCTTTATTGGAACATTCATTAAAACGAAGTCAAATAGACTTGGCCGACGCTATAACAAACGGGCCCCGTAAAAATACATTAGGGAATAACCCGATGTCAGGACCCTTTGGCGTATGGCTCCGGATCCCAGAACTTGGAAATCCTCTACAAGCTTTAGGAGCGGCTCTTCGCTATAACAGCCCTTTGGATGATCAAGTGCGTGAAATAGTTATATGTACCGTAGGTACATTCTACAGAGCGCGCTTCGAAGTAGCCGTGCACCTCAAACTGGCTATTGAGAGCGGTGTTAATCAAGAGGAACTAAAAAAACTATGCGAAAATAAAACCCCTAGTTTTCCGGAGAAACATCAGGCCGCCTATATCTTTGCAACTGAGCTGTTGCAAAAAAACCTTGTTTCAGACGAAACTTATACTAGAGCCGCAACATTTTTTACTGATGAACAACTAGTGGCCCTCGTATCTACTATCGGCTACTACTGCTTAATTTCCCACACATTAAACGCGTTTAACATCCCATTAGAAGAAAACATGGACGAGCCGTTTAACTAGCAGGAAGACCCGCGAGTTATGTTATACCAAATTGCTCGAACACATCTTTGTTATGAGCTCCTAGGGCAGGACCAGGAGCCCCAACTTTTCCAGGAGTCAATGAATAATGTACGGGTACGCCGGCAACCGTCAATTTCAAGGCAGAGTCAGCAAAACTGAGTTCGGGCAACATATCTCTCGCGTGCACATGAGGATCATTCGTCAGATCTGCGATATTATTGACCGGCCCAAACGGGACCTTACCACCTAACTTCTCACCAATCTGATTTTTGGTCATAACTGAGGTCCACTTAGTTATTTCAACACGTAAGTCGGCCGCAAACTCTACTCTTAATTCATTGTTCAAAAAGCGTTCGTCATCACCCAGCGTAGGGTGAGCCATAACTGCCAAAAGTTCTTTCCACTGGACTTCTGTCGGACAACCAATGGCCACCCAGCCATCTTGCGCCTCATAAACCGAGAATGGGTTAACCAAAGGATGTTCGTTACCCTCACCTTTTGATATTGTCCCATCTACTGAATATCTATATACGCTTCTCTCACAAACAGCCAACATTGCATCATACATTGCCACATCTAAAAATTGCCCTCGCCCCGTTTTCTCTGCATGCCGAACGCCCGCTACTATACCAAAAGCTGCCATCAAACCTGGGATAATGTCGCCCAGTCCGGGTCCAGCTTTCATAGGAGTGCCGGTAGGACCAGTCATTGCCATGAAACCACTCATCGCTTGGGCTACGATGTCAAATGCAGGCCACTCGGAATATGGGCTCTCTCCTGTCCTACTATCTCCAAAACCTCTAATCGCTGCGTAAACAAGTGACTTATTTTCAGCACTCAATCTCTCATAACTTATCCCAAGGCGCTCCATCACGCCATGCCGGAAATTTTCGACAACCACATCAGCACCTTTAACTAACGTTAAAAACCGTGCCTTATCCTTTGTGCTCTTAAGATCAAGGACAATACTACGTTTATTTCTGTTCACGCTATGGAAGTAACCACCCTCTTCTTTGTTTGGATCGTCACGGGAAAACGGGCCCAGCGGACGCGACATGTCTCCGGTCGGCGGCTCGATCTTTATGACATCCGCACCATGATCTGCAAGGATCATCGTGCAATAGGGCCCCGCTAGCATTTGAGTAAGATCCAAAACAACAAGTCCCTCTAGAACACCGAAGCTATTTTTATTAGTCATACGCAACTCATTATTTTTTTCTACTCAACCTTATCTAGCGCCCAAGCATATTGTCAGAAATGATCCGCAATTGAATCTCCGACGTGCCTTCAAAGATTTTTGTTAGTCTTGCGTCTCGCCAATATCTTTCAACCGCATACAATTTTGTATAACCCGCGCCACCCAATATTTGTAACGCATCACTGGTAACACGCTCGGCCATCTCACTGGCATAATATTTAGCCATGGAAGCCTCCTTGTCACAACGCCGACCCTCGTCGATACAAGTGCAAACATAATATAAGAGCTGTCTAGCAGCCTCGATATCAGTCGCCATTCGAGCTATCTTAAACCGAAGATCTTGAAACTGGGCTATAGCTTTTCCAAATTGGGTTCGCTCCTGCGCATATTTCATCGCGTCTTCCAGAGCCCCTTGCGCTAAACCAATAGATCGTGCCGCTGTATGCGCCCTAGCCTCATCTAGCCCTTTTGCTAGAGCATAAAACGCCTTTCCTTCTTCTCCTATTAACGACTCAGCGTCAAGTTTCACTTCATCAAAAGACAACTCCCACGTCTTCCATCCAAAATATCCGATTTTAGGAATGACACTGCCCTGCACGCCTTTAGGTAGCTCTCCTCTCGGCTTATCGATAACAAACGCACTGATACCTTGGTGACGTTTATTAGGGCTTGGGTCAGTTCTCGCAAAAAGTAGTATGTAATCGGCTCCATCAGCAAATGTGCACCAGTACTTACTTCCTGTCACCTGCCATCCCTCCGCGGTTCTATCTGCTCGACACGAAATTGACGCTAAATCAGACCCTGTATCGGGCTCGGATAAAGATGCAGCAGCTAAGTAATCGCCGGCAACCACTCTAGGGAATACTTTTTCTTTCTGTTCATCAGTAAGTAAATCCATCACTAGAGTGCCATTTCCTCGCGCGATAATACTCGCTACACTCATCCATCCTCTCGACAGTTGCTCAGTAATCAAGCAATACTCGAGGCACCCTAGGCCACTTCCCCCATATTGTTCAGGTATACGAATGCCGAAATAGCCCATGTCAGCCAATTTATTCCTAAGACCAATCGGAATATCACCTTGTTCAGGGTCTAACTTATTAGCGACGGGTAATACCTCATTTATGGTAAATTCTCGCGCAATATCACGAATCATAATATGGTCTTCGTTTAATAATCCGCTATGTGACATTGATTCACTCCTCCGTACAGTTTCCGAATCAGAAAATGAAAATTATTATTTATAGATACTTAAGTGATCGCGGTTTGTAACACACCCTCATCGGACAAAACTTTAATTTCTTCATCACTTTTATCCAGCAAGTTTTTTAGCACCTCGACATTATGTTCACCTAAACATGGAGCCACGTATTCGCTATCAGACTTATAATCAGAAGTTTTTATCGGCATTCCAGGGATCTTGAATTCTCCCACTAATGGATCGGTTATAGTACGAACTGTTCCCCGTTCGACTAAATGGGGATGAGTCACTGTATCTTCGACGCTTAACACCGGAGCACAAGGAACATCAAACATTTCTAACCGTTCGATCGCGGTCGATACGTCAGGGAAAGTGGCCAACCAGTCCTCAACTAAAAGAATCACTTCATCTAAGCGTTCTATTCTTTCGGCATCAGTCTGCCAACCATTTTTATCAACAAATTCTTGTTTTTCCATCGCCGCACAGAGATCTTTCCAATGATGCATAAAGGCCATCAGCATGATATCGCCACCTTTTCCTCTATAAACTCCACCGGGGCACAAGTAAGAAGTATGGCGCCCCCCTCGAGTCGGCTTAATCTCTCCACCGCTACCGGAATACTGATGCACATTCACCTCGTGATTATGGTAGTAGCAATCAAGCAGTGACACATCAAGATATTGTCCTTTGCCTGTCCTCCCGCGATGCAATAAGGCCGCGGCGATCGCAAATGCACCATGCACACCAGTGCTGACATCACCTATACCTACCAGAGGAATACTTGGAGCCTCATCCGGATCTCCGATCATACTGGTCACCCCTGAATAAGCCTGGGCGATATAATCATAGCCAGGTTTATTAGACAACGGTCCCGTTTGCCCTAAAGCGGAAATAGAACACATTATTATATCTGCCCGCAATTTTTTCAGTTCGTCAAAGTCCAGTCCCATCTTAGCCATTACTCCTGGCCTAAAATTCTCAACAACAACGTCGCACTTGGGCACGAGTTCTCTCACGATATTCATTCCCTGTCGGGTACGAAGGTCCACGCATACACTTTTCTTGTTTAAATTATGCTGTATATGATAGAAACTTCTATCACCTTTTAGTTTAGATACTTGGCGGGTCATATCTCCCAAAGGAGCCCCTTCAATCTTGATAACTTCTGCTCCCATTTCGGCGAACATTCTAGTACATGTGGGCCCAGCCAACGCACGCGTAAAATCCAATATTCTGACGCCTGTTAATAAATGTTCATTATTCATGCCACTCTACCTCAAAGATTTATTTTAGAGCTAAGGCGCACCTTAAAAAACATGCGCTATGCGCTTAGCAGATCTTTTTTTCTGCTGCCTGAATAGCTTGAAGAATCAGTGTATTTATAGTCATGGGTCCTACCCCGCCAGGTACAGGAGTGTAAGCACGCACTCGTTCAGGCAACCCATTCAAGTCTATATCCCCAATCCCACCGGGATGGTAACCCGCGTCAACAACTATTGCGTTATCCTTTATCCAATCTGACTGAATGAATTGAGGTTTTCCGACAGCACCGACGACTAAATCCGCTCGACTGATATAATCTGCTAGGTTTTTGGTCCTAGAATGACAAATAGTAACCGTTGCATTTGCCTGTAATAGCATCATTGCCATGGGCTTACCCAAAATTGGGCTGCGCCCAACAACCACTGCCGATAAGCCTTCTATCGCGCACTCATGGTGAGAAAGCAGTCTCATAATTCCAGCCGGTGTGGCCGACCCATACGCAAACTCTCCCATCGACATCAAACCAAACCCATTCGATGTGACGCCATCAACGTCCTTTTCGATATTAATCGCATCAAAACACAACCTCTCATCGATCTGCGACGGCACTGGGTGCTGCAGTAAAATACCGTGGACATCGGGATTCGAGTTCAGTTGCGTAATCTCGTCTATAAGAGCCTGAGTGGATGTGCTACCCGGGAGTTCCACTTTAACAGAGCCCATACCAACCCGACGACACGCATCACCTTTCATCCGCACATAGGTTTCCGAAGCGGGGTCGGCTCCAACTAGAATAGTCGCGAGTATAGGTACTCTGCCTCCAGTCGACTTTTTAATTCCAGAAACGCGCTCCGAAAGCGCAGCCTCTTGTGCAGCAGCTAATGCTTTCCCATCTAGAACAACCGCAACCATCAAATACTCCTAAACCTTCAACCGACACATCAAGAGATCATGACGAAAAGTCTGTTTTCTTATTCTTCTAAGTATTTAACCCAACAAGGAAATCGTCGACTTTAAAATTCCCACAAACATTCCCTGCATCATCAAAAAACTCGACTAACTTTTCGTCAACACCTCGATAGCTAACGTAGGCTATGGTGTCCTCTACGAATTCTTCATCGTGTATGTCATTCAAAGGCTGGAAGCAATAGTCTCCGGGTCCGAACGTACAGCCAATAGAATGATTTGTCACTTTACCCTCTAAGACAAACACATGTGTCTCGCAAGTGTGCTTATGTTCCCCGGAGCGATAGCCACCTTTTATCTTAAAAAGTGCCTCTACAGAGTTTTGTTTTTCGTCTACTGACAAAACCTTCACAGAGAAATTTTCATCTAGCTGGCACCATTCTTGTTGGCTCGACATACCCGCGGAGACCTTTATGGCCGGTTCGTTACTAATCGCAACACTCATCTCTTTCTCTCCCTACTGTTAACACATCAAATTTATGTGGACTAAAAATGTAAAAGATACCATGACTGCGAGCCAAACCATAGCAAATCGAATTGTATATCAGCTATCGCCGTTATAAAGTTATAGTAATCGAGAATGTGGGAGCCAGTGGGCACAAGTGTCACACATAATATTCATAATAGGGAGTCGAAAATGCCGCAGATTGTTCATGGTAAGCCAGTACGGATTTCGGAGCGTGTACAAAGAATAACTGCGCCCAACGAGGGTGCGATGACCGGACCAGGCACTAACTCTTACATTATCGGGACCGAGGAGCTTGCGCTTATCGATCCTGGTCCTTGTATCGAAAGTCACATAGATGCAATGCTAAAGGCCACTGCATCTCGGCTAAAATGGATCCTAGTTACTCACACGCATCGCGATCACTCTCCCGCGGCACTTCCTATGGCACAAGCGACTGGGGCAAAACTTGTCGGAAATATTATTCCAAATGATGGCTTTCAAGATGAGACTTTCCAAGGAGCGGTGCCTTTAAAAAATGATGAGGTCATATCTAACAAAGAATTTTCTATTCGAGCCCTATTAACACCAGGACACGTCTCAAATCATATATGCTATCTCGTAGAAGAAGACAAAATTTTGATCACTGGAGATCACATGATGCAAGGCTCAACCGTAGTCATCGTGCCCCCGGCTGGAAGTATGAAGGACTATATTGACTCTCTTAAAAGAATGCAGACTTACGACGTAGATTATGTTGCTCCCGGGCATGGTGATTTGATCGAGGAACCCCATCATGAAATCATGCGCCTGGTCGAGCATAGACTAAAGCGTGAAAAAAAAGTACACAACGCACTAACAAGCGCTAGAGAAGCCACCATCGATGAGCTAGTCCCAGTAGTCTATGACGATGTTGATCAATCGCTACATAAATGGGCTGCATTGTCTCTACATGCACATTTGATCAAACTAGAAATTGAGCGAAGCGTCACAAAAAATGGTAATAGTTGGTCTATCAACTAGATAGCAAGGCAATTTCTGCATGTCAAAAGTAAAAAGGGGATTAAAATGACTCGGCTAAAAGTAGGAAACATTGAGGTTGCAAGAGTAGTCGAATCTAATGGTCCATTCATGTCAATATACGACTTTTTCCCAGATGCGACAGATGAAAAGCTAGCACCACACAGAATTTGGTTAGAACCTAATGCAATTTGTCCGAAAACAAATATGCTGATTATGCCAATCCAAAGCTATGTCCTAAAAACCGACAAATTCACAATTTTAGTCGATAGCTGCGTAGGCAATCATAAAACCGTTAAATGGTATCCTGCTTGGCACCAAAAAACTGATAATTCCTTTCTATCGAACCTAAGCAATCACAGTATCCATCCTGACGAAATTGATATCGTGCTCTGTACGCATTTACATGTTGATCATAGTGGATGGAATACTCAACTATCTAACGGACGTTGGGTACCTACTTTCAAGAACGCGCGTTATATACTCTCAAAAAAAGAATGTGAAAATGCGGCCCATCTATCAGAAAAGTATGGAGATCCCACCTATAATGAGAACGTACTACCCATTATAGAAGCCGGGCAAGCCCTACTAGTGGCTGATGACTACCAGATAGACGATAGCGTCTGGCTAGAGCCGACTCCTGGGCATACTCCCGGCCATTGTTCAATCCGGTTATCTCATCGGGACGAAAATGCGGTCATCACTGGTGACCTCATCCATAGTCCAGTGCAATGCCAATTTCCGCACTGGAACTTTAAGTTTGATACCGATAAAGAGCTCGCGGCGGAGACCCGCTTAAACTTCCTGAAAAACTACAGTGACTGTGACGTAAAAGTTCTAACCTCACACTTTCCACAACCATCTACAGGACGGATAGAACTCAATGGCGATGCGTTTAAGTTTAAGTACGATGAGTGAATAACCTACTATATTAATTCTCCTCTGCGTAAAAATTCAGAAAATCGACAGCAACGGTTCGAGGCTTCTCGAGCATCGGTAGATGTCCAACATCCGGCATAAGAATTGTTTGCGCTCTCACCAGCTTTTGTTGAAACTCCTTAATACCAGAACAATCCAAAATCTTGTCAGAATTACCCCAAACTAAAAGGCTCTTTATTTGTAATGTGTCATTGATGTCCTCAACCGCCAGGGGAGAATCAAAAATTTCCTCAAAAACCTTGCGATTAAAATCAGCTACACGCGAAGACCTGTCGAGTAATACTTTTTTGAAGTTTTTGGGGATCGAAGGTGGCTTAAAAAAACATAGACGTGCCAGCTCTTTCAGTTGCGTCTCTGTCTCCACAATCAAAGGGTTTGAGTTTTCTTCTAGTGCAAGCATGAATTCGCTAGGTTCAGCCGATAGTGCTCCAGCTGGAGCCAACAACCAAAGTTTATCAACAATATTTGGGTACCTATGCGCAAACATAAAAGCGAGGTAACCGCCCATAGAGCTACCACCGAGGCTAATCTCAGACAAATTTAGACAGTCAAGAAACATCTTAAGACGCGCTATCTGTGCCTCACGCCCGTAGCTAGCCTCGATTTTTCGATCAGCATCTCCAAATCCTGGTAAATCGGGTGCGTACACTGTGAAATGACTGGTTAAATATCTACTCACAACAGACCAGTGATCTTTATCCGCACCAAACCCATGCAATAAAACCAGTGGTGGTCCGGCCCCCCCCCCATAAGATAGGGCATTTGGTGGCCATCCACATCACAGTAGCGCACATTCAATTTAGCTCGAAATCTTGTAAAAAAAACCAGCGCGTCAAATAATCTCGCAGGGACAAAAAAGTAGGATAGGACCAGGCATGCCAGAGCCAACCCTAAAATTGTTAGCAGTATATTAGTCATATTTATCTCTTATCTTCCTGATAGCGTTATGGCCGACATTATCGCTATACTACTTGAGAATCACAGTAAAACACATCTGGGGAATGCTTCAATGGATTTAGGATTAAAAGGTAAAAATGTCATCATCACTGGTGGCAGTAAAGGAATAGGGAAAAGTACAGCGCTAGCGATGGCCAAAGAAGGCGCAAATATTGCTATCTGTGCTCGGGGAGAAGAGGCTCTAAAAAGCGCTGCGGATGAAATATCGTCACAAGGGATCCAATGCTTTCATCGATCCGTTGATGTGGCTGATGCAAATACCCTTGCAGGATTCATGGACCAAGCCAGAGATACTTTTGGCACTATCGACGTATTAATAAATAACACTTCCGGCTTTGGGATGACTGATGATGAGGCCGGATGGCAAGTCAGTATCGACATCGACCTAATGGCAAGCGTTCGCGCCACACAACAAGTTATACCCTGGATGGAGGCGTCCGGTGGCGGCAGTATTGTCCACGTCTCTTCGATTTCAGGGTTAGAGAGCGGTTCACCTCCTGCCTATGCCGCAGTTAAAGCCGCACTCCTAAATCATACCAAAACTACCGCAGCAACAGTTGCAGAGAAAAACATTCGAGTCAACTGTATAGCACCGGGATCTATCTACTTTGAGAACGGCTTCTGGGATATTGTGAAGCAAAACGATAGAAATATGTACGATGGGGTTGTAGGTAGTATCCCATTTGGCAGAATGGGAACACCTGAGGAAGTGGCAGATGTTATTACATTCGTGGCGTCGTCTCGCGCTAATTGGATGTCAGGCGCGACGATTGTTGTCGATGGCGTGCAACATAAAGGTATTTACTAAAACACTGAAGCATAAAGAGAGAAATTATGACAAAGAATACTTATTACTCGGAAGCCGATCACGGTCCGTGGCATACGGCAAGCCTCGGAGAATTCACTCTAGAAGAAGGAGTGACCTTACCAGAGCTTAATTTAGCGTACGCCACGCATGGAAAACTAAATAACGCACGTGATAATGCTATATTGGTGCCCACGTGGTACTCAGGCACCAACAAGATAATGGAGCAAGTGTATGTTGGACCGGGCCGAGCGTTAGATCCCGAAAAATATTTCGTCATAATTGTAAACCAAATCGGTAACGGGATTTCGACATCACCTCATAATAATGAGCCGCCTTTCAATAAGGGGGGGTTCCCTAATATCCGCATAGGGGACGATGTTCGGGCACAACACAAACTGATAACAGAGCACCTGAAAATTGATACCCTAGCCTTAGTAGTTGGTGGCTCAATGGGCGCTCAGCAAACTTATGAATGGGCAGTTCGCTATCCTGATATGGTAAAGCGCGCAGCTCCCATCGCAGGTTATGCGAAAAATACGGACCATGATTACTTGTATGCTCAAACGTTAATTGAAGCAATCACCTCAGACCCTGGTTACAATGAAGGGAAGTACTCGTCTCACCTTGACGTAAAAGAAGGGCTAAAGCGACATGCGAAAATTTGGTCGGTCATGGGTTTCTCCACTGAATTTTTTGCTCAAGAGTGCTGGAAAGAGCTAGGATTCACTTCAGTCATGGCATTCCAAACTGATTTCATGGAAGCTTTATTCACTCAGATGGACCCGAATAATTTGCTTTGCATGGCGTGGAAATGGCAACGCGGAGATGTCAGTCGAGTAAGCGATGGCGACTTGAGCCTGGCGCTCTCTCGTATTAAAGCGAAGACTTTCGTCATGCCCATAGATACCGATATGTTTTTTACGATTAAAGACTGTCAGCGGGAGCAAGAAATGATCACTAATAGTGAATTTAGACCACTGACAAGTCTTGGAGGCCATTTGGCTCTGTTTGGATTCGATAAAGAATATCTAACTCAGGTTGATAGCCATCTTAAAGATCTTCTATCCTTTAAAATATAAAAATTCAAGGACCTTATCTACAATGATCAATCGACAATGGTTACTCGCTTCCCGTCCCGAGGGCAGTATTCAGGACGAAAACTTCTCCTATAAAGAAAGCGCAGTCCCTAGTAGAGAATTAAAACCAAATGAAATTCTTGTAAAAAACCTATTGTTCCTGTGCGCACCAACTATGAGAAATTGGATGAGCCCTCCAGGGAATAGTCTTTACCCATCGATACCTCTCGGAAGCCCAATAATGGCTCCCGCAATAGCTGTCGTTATGAAGTCTGGCAACGCAGAATATACTCCTGGGGACAGAGTATCTACCAGAGCGGGATGGCAGGACTATGAGATCCTATCCACTGATCTAGTGCCAGTCGGGAAGATCCCCGATGAAATGACTGCGATTGATGCTATGGGGAAATTTGGTTTGAATAGTTTGACTGGTTACTTTGGAATGCTAGAAGTCGGTCGACCAAAGGAAAATGATGTTGTCGTGGTGTCTGGAGCTGCAGGCGCGACAGGTTCTGTTGCCGCTCAGATAGCTCGAATAAAAGGTTGTAGGGTGATTGGTATCGCGGGAGGCGAACAAAAGTGTCGGTGGCTCACTGACGACTGTCAACTAGACGGTGCGATCAATTATAAAAATAAGAATGTCGAGGAAGAGCTCCGTAACCTATGCCCTGATGGTATTAATATCTATTATGACAATGTAGGTGGCGACATACTGCAAGCAGCTATAGAAAACATGGCAGTCAAAGGTCGCATAGTACTCTGTGGACAAATTTCATCTTATAACGACGAAAAGCCTGCTGAAGGCCCCCGAAATATGATGCGTCTAATCTACGGCAGCATAACCATGCAGGGCTTTTTAACTAGAAATTATACTGACAAATTTCCTTCAGCTGTAAGCAATCTGAAAACATGGTATGAACAAGGCGAAGTACTGTTCAAAGAAGATGTTCGGGAAGGTTTCGAGAATCTACCGCTCATCTATCGCGCATTATTTGACGGCTCAAATGACGGGGTACTCTTAGTTCAAATCAACTCAGACTGAGCCTTGCCGACAAAACACGCTCGCCGACCACAATCATGGTCGGCGAACAAGCGCACTTTCTAAAACATTGCTGGAGCTTTCAGATTAAGCGCACGTTGCATATGCTCAAGTTCCTCATCCCGATCAGGCAATGGTGCTGGTCGAGTGAAAACACCATCTTTTGTCAGCTCATCTACAACTTCCTGACTTCTAGGATATGGGTTTCCAAATGTATCCATTGAAAACAATTCTTCAAAAGGACGCTTAGGTTTCTGTCCGCCAGCTTCCCAGTGCTCTAACGGATAACCAACAGTCTGCATCATTACTAAGCGGCAGTGCGACGGTACGCCCAAAGTCTCTAGGATGGCATCGCCATCCGGAGTGCCGAGACAGCATGTTCCCAGACCTTGCTCATAGGCCATGAGTGTGGCCTGCGCAATACCTTGACCGCAATCAATTTCATTTAAACCAGGCATTTTTAAAAAGTCTTTAATCCCCTCGAATGATGGTAGGAACTTCTCTTCTAATACAGAGACCTTTTGCTCTTGCGGTCCAACTCCAATTGCACCCACACTCACAAGCTCTCTTAATCGATCACCCTGCTCTTCCACCACTTCCGGATCACAGTACCAAACAATAACTACCGGAGCTAAGCGCAATTGCCAACCAACGACAACTGCCTTCAGTGAATCTAAAACTTCCTGAGGAGCACTGTGACGGTGGATCGCCACCGCACGCAACGACTGAACATTGCCCCAGTGAGAAGCAATCCTCGCAGCTTCAAACATCATCTGGATCTTCTCTGGCTCTACAGCCTTATAGGGCTTCAGGTAGCGGATAGTCCGACGTCGACCAATCACTTCTCTCAATTCCATTTTAATCTCCTCTAATCAAGTAATCATATTAATTATATCGTCACGTATACACGAACTAAGGGCGAAAAAGTGAAAAAATTGAGCAACTTCTCCCAAGCACTCCCCAAGCAGCGAAACGCTGTCTTATCAAATAGTATACACCAGTCTTGCTCGTCGGCTATGTATGCTCTCTGTAGTACTGTTACATCCATTATCTAGATTTTCGCCATTCAAATCGAACTGCTACTGTATTAGCATTAGATAAATTTGTATTCTACATTAATAGCTACAGTCAGCTTGGCTACCAGAAAAATATAGCCCAAACTGTCTTCGGGTATCACTGTCATTAAAATTGAGGGAATATTTGTGAGTTCAACTGAACCAGACATAGCAATACTAGCGAACCTTATTAACAACAAGCGTAAAGTATTACCCGATCTGAACGTTCTAACATTTGTTACTGCAAGTGGTAGTGAATTTATAGACGACACTCGAACTTATCAGCAGCTCTGGTCAAATGGCCAAAAGGTTGCTCATGGCCTCGAAGCTGAAAACATGAACCTTGGGGATAGTTTTGCTTTGATTGCACTAAATCAGCCTGAATTCGTTGATACTATGGTTGGCTCTTCCATCATAGGTACGATCTTTGTGCCGATTGATCCTAGAACTAAGGGAAAGAAATTGTCTTTCATGTTAAACCATGCAGAGTGTAAAGGAGCTATAGTTGGCGACTATGCCATGGAGAACTTAGCGCCTATTCTCAACGAATGCCCCTTGATAGAGTGGATTTGGGTGATCGGTCAAAGCACCATAACAAAAGTACGTTGCCGCAATAAAAACTTTGATGAAATACTATCAAGACCTATGTCAGACATGCAAATTCGCGTATCAGATCCTGAAACCCCAATGCAAATGCTATATACATCAGGAACCACAGGAGATCCTAAGGCAATACTTTCACCCTATGCTAGGTTCGGATTTGTGGGATCATTAGGACCAACCTTAGGCCTGAAAGAGGATGATCGCCCCTACACTGGATTATCGCTCACCCACGCAAATGCACAGCTAATCACACTGGGAACCACACTCCATATGAGTCTAAGAGGCGTATTTAGTCGTAAGTTCACCAAATCAAAGCTTTGGGACATCACGCGTATATACAAATGTACGACTTTTAATCTTTTAGGGGGTATGACTACAGCCATCTACAGTGAGCCAAAAAAACATAACGATGCAGATAACCCAGTGCGGTTTGTCCTAAGTGCTGGCATGCCAGCAAATATTTGGTCAGAATTTGCGTCCCGCTTTGATTGTGAAGTCTACGAATTCTATGGTGCAGCCGAAGGAGGCCTCACAATAAATCCTCCTCTTACAGGCCCAGTGGGAAGTATCGGAGCCCCGCCGGAAGGGCTTGTCGGGAAAATAGTTGATGAAAATGACAATGAAGTGCCCGCTAACGAACCTGGCGAAATAGTATTCCAAAACGCCGATGGCACGTGCCCAACGATCTCATATTACAAAAACCCCACCGCCTCCAATGATAAAATGAATAACGGCTGGTTACGCATGGGTGATATTGGCTATAGAGATGAAAATGGATGGTTTTATTTCATGCACCGGAAAGGAGGTGGAATCAGACACAATGGGGATTTTGTAAACCCGGCCTTCGTGGAGAAAGAACTTGCGGAACACCCGATGGTGGATGACGTTTTTGTATATGGAGTGCCTTCCTCAAACGGTGTCCCCGGCGAGAAAGATGTCGTAGCGGCGATTGTCTCCACTGATAAAGCCATCTTTCAGCCTACCGAAATCTTTAAAGCGTGTGTCGAAAAACTCGAAAGTAATTTCGTACCTAGATATATTCAATTGGTTGATGAGATACCGAAAACAGCGTCGGAGAAACCACAAGAGCGTTTCTTACTTGAAGCCTTTTCCGTCGAAGATCCTTATATTTACACGCGAGATTAGATCACGGAAAGGCCTTAACTTATGGATAGTTCAATCATGAGCCTTGCCGAGATGGCTAAGCAAATAAAAAATGGCCAAAAAATCGTCGTGTTTAAAGACTGCAGTGTCCCGATGGAGTTAGGACGCACCCTAATCAAGCAAGGTATAAAGGACCTACATCTGGTTACCGTTCCAACAGGAAGTATGTTGCCCGATATGCTGATCGGCGCTGGATGCGTTGCAACTGTTGAAACTTCAGGTGTTTCTCTGGGTGAGTTTGGCTTAGCTCCTCAGTTTGGATCTGCTGTAAAATCAGGAAGAATAAATATCTTAGACGCTACCTGTCCTGCAATCTATGCAGGTCTCCAGGCTGCAGAAAAAGGCCTGCCGTTTATCCCCCTTAGGGGCCTAATTGGCTCGGACGTGCTTAAAAATCGAGAGGATTTTCGTATCATCGATAATCCTTTTACAGACAACGATCCCATTGCGGTACTCCCAGCGATAGAGCCTGATGTGGCTATCTTCCATGCAGGCATGGCCGATGTGTATGGAAATGTCTATATTGCGCGTCAGGCAGAGCTTAAAATATTATCTCACGCAGCCACTAAAACATTTGTGACGGTAGAAGAGATTGTCAATTTCAATATCCTGGAACAGCCTGAACTGGCGGCAGCGACTCTCTCAGCGATGTATGTCGATGGTATCGCATTAGTACCAAATGGAGCGTGGCCACTAAATCTTCCCGGATATTATGATTACGATCGATCGTCAATAAAGGCTTATGCTATGGCCGCAAAAAGTGACAACACCTTTAAGACCTGGCTTGAGACACAGAACCGCGGTCCTGTGATAGATTCTAATTAATGAACCATACCACCGAGGAACTATTAATTGCGACTATCGCAGAATTCTTATATGGTTTGAAGCACATAGCAGTTGGTGTTCTCTCCCCCATCCCTGGTTCTGCCGCGCTGCTGGCTAAAACATACTCTGATGAAGTGAAAAAAGTTTCTATTATTGGCAGCACCAAAGAACCGTATCGGCTTGATGGGGGAGTAGACTTATTTGATTGCGCTGGGCAAGGAAGGGTCGACGCATTTTTTCTTAGCGGCGGTCAGATCGATGGCGAGGCTAATGTCAACTTGACTGGAATAGGTACTTACCCGAAACAGGAGACCAGGTGGTCGGGAGCGTTTGGTTCTGCCTACCTATATTTTTTGGTGCCCCGTGTAATACTATTTAGAGAGGAACATAGTAGGCGCGTTTTCGTGCCAAAGGTTGATTTTATTAGTGCGCCGGGAGTAAGCGCACCTAATATCTACCGACCCGGCGGACCATACGCATTGGTAACACCCTTATGCCAGTTTTTATTCGATCGCACCAAAAAGCAGTTTCTCCTGAAATCAATCCACCAAGGACATAGTTTAGAAGAAGTGCGTGACAACACAGGCTTTGGCTTTGAGGTACCCGAGACGATACCAACCACAGCTGCGCCAACAAAAAAGATCCTTAAGTTAATTCGCGAAAAAGTGGCGCCTATAATCGCCGATCCCTATCCCGATTTTGCCAATAAATGTTGGCCGAATCACTGAATGGATTTGGCCAGTAAAGCCAGTCTAATGAGATAACTCGTTCAATATTGCGTCTAAACTTTGCTTAGCATCGCCAAACAACATACGAGTATTCTCGTTAAAAAATAATGGATTGTCTACGCCAGCATAGCCGCTGGCCATACCTCTTTTTAGCACGACTACAGTCGCCGCATTCCACACTTCAAGCACTGGCATCCCGGCAATGGGGCTCTCTGGCTCAGATAGAGCTGACGGATTCACTATATCATTAGCCCCGACAACTAAAACCACATCAGTGTCCGTAAAGTCTTTATTAATTTCATCCATTTCGAATACTACATCATATGACACACGAGCTTCCGCAAGCAGCACGTTCATATGCCCCGGCATACGGCCCGCCACCGGATGGATCGCAAATCGTACGTCTTTTTTTGCATCGTTCAAAATATTAGAAATTTCCGATACGGTGTTTTGCGCTTGCGCAACCGCCATACCGTAACCCGGCACTATGATCACTCGTCCCGCTTCACGCAAAATATCAGCGGTTTCGTTACTCAGAATTTCGTTGACTTCGCCTTCGTAAGTCAATGAACTCACCGAGCTACTGCCAGTTCCAAAACCACCTGCAATTACAGAAATAAAATTTCGGTTCATAGCTCGACACATAATGTAGCTCAATATCGCCCCACTCGAACCAACTAAAGCGCCCGTGACAATGAGCAGATCATTAGACAACATAAAACCCGTAGCCGCAGCGGCCCAACCAGAATAGCTATTTAACATAGAGACAACGACTGGCATATCAGCCCCGCCGATTGCCATTACCATGTGCACGCCGAATATAAGAGCGATCGCGGTCATTATTAGCAATGAAGACATGCCGTAAGTAGCGCCAACAAACTCGACTCCTAGGTATACACTGGCAATACCCAATCCTAAATTAATCCAGTGCCGAGCAGGCAGTAAAAGAGGCTTACCACTTATAATCCCTTTGAGTTTTCCAAATGCAATGACTGAACCCGAAAAAGTCACAGCGCCAATCAGTATACCAATATAGATCTCAACTTCATGGATCGCTTTTGCTACTCCGACGTACCCGTTGGAACCATCCAAATAAGTAGCGAAGCCAATCAAGACAGCCGCCATACCAACAAAGCTATGCAAAACCGCAACTAGCTCTGGCATTTCAGTCATTTGAACTCGGTAAGCTACCGTCAATCCAATCATCGCGCCAACAAGCATGACGGGCGCCAGCAATTTCACGTTTGCCGACTCACCAAGTAGTGAGATCGTAACAGCAATGGCAATGGTCATCCCAACCATGCCATAGAAATTCCCCCTTCTCGCTGTTCGAGGGTGACTTAATCCGCCCAGACTGAAAATAAACAGTACTGCGGCAATAATGTAACTTCCCGTAACAATTCCAGGTGCCATTAGTTCTTTCCTTTTTGAAACATGCGCAACATTCTTTGTGTGACATAAAAACCACCCGCAATATTAATAGTGGCAATTAATACAGCTATGCTCGCCAGCAAAGCGACTAACGAATTCCCGCTCGGAACCTGCAAGATTGCTCCTATCACGATGATCCCGCTAATCGCATTCGTTACGCTCATCAACGGCGTATGTAGCGCAGGCGTTACATTCCAAACAACCTGATACCCGACAAAACAAGCTAAAACAAACACCGTCAAATGCGACATAAAATCAGGTGGTGCGACCCGAGCCAACAATAACAAGCCAACGCCAGCCAAACCAAAACCTAGCATACCCACAAAACCTCCACTTTCTCTAGCGGCGGCAGGCGTTGGCTCCGGTGTAAGCTCAGCAGGTTTTTTCATAGTCGTAGCCGCAGTTGCAATAGGCGGTGCTGGCCAAGTCACGTCACCCGCGTGCACCACTGTAGCACCTCTAATAGCGTCATCTTCCATATCCACCAAAATTCTGCCATCGTTGTCGGTACACATTTCACTAAGTAGGTGTTTCAGATTGGTCCCGTAAAGCTGACTTGCTTGAGCAGGCAATCGACTTGGAAGATCGGTATATCCAATGATTGTTACTTCTTCCTTTACTACTATTTTATCAGGACTCGTGAGCTCGCAGTTGCCCCCTTGCTCCGCCGCTAGATCCACAATTACGCTTCCGGCTTTCATCGACTTCACCATATCCGCTGTAATCAATTTCGGCGCAGGTTTCCCAGGAATAAGTGCGGTCGTAATAATGATGTCGACCTCTCTCGCCTGCTCTGCAAAAAGTTCCATCTCAGCCTTAATGAATTCCGGACTCATCGTTTTAGCGTACCCGCCAGAGCCTGAGCCATCTTCTTCAAATTCAAGTAGCAAAAACTCGGCATTCATACTTTCGACCTGTTCTTTTACCTCAGGGCGAGTATCGAACGCCCTGACAATCGCTCCCAAACTTTTAGCTGCCCCAATAGCCGCCAAACCAGCAACACCAGCCCCGATCACTAATACTTTAGCCGGAGGTACTTTACCCGCCGCAGTAATCTGCCCGGTGAAAAAACGGCCAAACTGTCCCGCCGCTTCAATAATTGCTCGGTAACCAGCAATGTTAGCCATAGAACTCAGTGCGTCCATTTTCTGAGCCCTAGAAATTCTGGGAATACAATCCATAGCTAATACTGAGCCACCAGTTTCTGATAGCATTTGAATCAGTTCCTCATTTTGGGCAGGCCAAATGAAGCAAATTAATGTCTGCCCTGTGCCAAATAGCTCCACTTCATGCAGTCCGAGAGTTGGGTGTTGTTCTGGAGCTCGCACTTTTAAAATAATGTCAGCATCCTCCCAAACCAATCGGGCATCCTCAACGATCTGAGCACCCGCTGAGGAAAAGGATGTATCCGAAAAACTCGCTTTTTCACCTGCGCCGGATTGAACTGCTATTTCGAACCCCAATTTGATCAATTGTTCGACTACATCAGGTGTTATAGCTACACGCCGCTCGTTTCCATGCACCTCGCTGGGAATACCTATTTTCATTAATAAAACCTTTGCTGATATTTTGTTACAGAACAATGGGTCTAGGATAATCGCCTAGATAAAATCATGTTGAAAAGCTCCAACAGAACACAAGCCCTATTGGTGAGCACCAAACCTTTAAAAGCACACAAATAACTGTTGGAATTTTTTAATCTACATTATATAACTAAGTATATTAATTAACTAATGCTTTGCAACACCCGTATTAAAGCCCTTAGTGTTATTTCGTTAGCAATAAATACTGTAATTTATTAGATAATAAGGAACATAAAAATGAGTATGAAAGCAGAAAAAATTTTTACTAGCGAAGCACAGCTGAGGACTTTCATAGATAAACCAATGGACCTAGCCGTCGCCAAGGCGATTGACCACCTTGATAAGTATTGCATCGAGTTTATATCGCGTTCGCCTTTTGTCTGCATCGGAAGTAGCGCAGACCGAGGAGGAGATGTCTCACCCAGAGGTGATCAACCAGGATTTGTACAAGTACTAGACGCAAATACACTATTTATTCCTGAACGACCGGGCAATAATAGAATTGACACCCTCACGAATATTATAGATAACCCGAATGTTGGATTACTGTTCATGATCCCAGGATTTGAAGACTGCCTAAGGGTCAAAGGCAAAGCTTTAATCGTACAAGATAAAAATCTTTTAACTAATGCCATAGTGAACGGCAAAACACCGAAACTTGGTATTCATATAGATGTGGAAACAGCTATGCTTCACTGCGCTAAAGCAGTTAAGAGGTCAAAGCTTTGGTCGCCGGAAAGCATACAAGACAGGAAAGAGATGCCTACTATAGGTAAGATGATCTTGGAGCAATCAGCCCAAGCCGGCGCCAAACCTGATGAGGCGTTAGTCGCCGAAGTTGATACTTATGTTAATGACAACTACAAAAATGAACTTTATTAGCCGTGCATACAGATCGGCTGTGGCTTGGGGTATCCCGCCTTTTCACACTCGTCTTCATATAGCTTAACGATGCGTCCGGCATCTAGGACGCTCTCCACGTTACCATCTGGACCAAGGTTTAAATTCGCACCTCGTATAGCGAACCAAACGTCAGTGGGTTCATTAAGACCAGGAATCTCCGTCGTTAACGTGTGTACTGAGCCTGCAGGTTCGTATAGGTAAGAAAAAGCCCGATTTACTGTTTCCGGGTATTCGTGATATTTCCACGCACCACTATATGTCACAGCATATACTTCTCCTGTATGCTTGTGCTTCTGTATTGTCACGCCAGGCTCGAAAATAGTTCTGACTACCCAAAGGCCACCCTCGATATCATATTGCAGCAACTGAAATTTAACCCCTTCCGCAAAATGCACAAAAGGTAGGTCATCAGCTCCTCGATGATGAGTTTCTGGGACGCCCACACTGGGGGCAAAGTCTAGTTTTACTGACATTTTCAATTACTCCCTGGAATTTTATTTCCGCATCAATATAACACTTAAATATATCAAATTTCTATCTACAAACCCTTTATGAGTATACTTAATATTTCGAACTAAGGCTGGGAGTCCAACATTGCACCAATCAGAACAAATCAAAGTGGGCGAACAGATCTTCAAATATATTGATAACTCGACAACAGCATTAGCTGAACAGATATATAAGCAGCCGGTAAAAGAGTATACGTCCCAGAGAGTCTCGCAAAATGAACGTTCGACATTATTCCAGAAGACGCCACTTTGCATTGGACTAAGTGACCTACTTCCCAAAAACAATACTTATTTCACGCATGATTTGAGTGAACAACCTTTACTTTTAACTCGAGATGAAAACGGAAAATTTCACGCCTTCTTAAATGTTTGCCGCCATCGAGGAGCTCGAGTCGCGGAATCCTGCGGAAAAAGACAATACTTCAATTGTCCTTATCATTCCTGGAAATATGATTTAAAGGGCAGCCTAATAAATCGACCAGAGGAGATATCATTTCAGCTCTCTCCTAAATCGGAGCATCAGTTGGTCGAACTTGAAGCAACAGAACTCGACGGCTTACTTTGGGTGATGCCAAGACCGGGAGTCTCATTAACACTAACAGATCACTTGAGTACGATAGGCGACGATCTCAAACACTTTGAACTCGGAAGTTTCTACCACTACGAAAGTCGCTCGTTAACAAAACGTATGAATTGGAAATTAGTGATGGATACCTTCATGGAGTCGTACCACTTCTGCGTTCTTCATAAAGAATCTATTTGTAATATTTTTTACCATAATCTAGGTACATTTGATCCGGCTGGCGATCACTTCAGATTAGTGTTCGCGCGTCACAGTATTGAGGAGCTAAGAAATTTACCCAAGGCTGAATGGAACATTCTTCCGCACATAGTATCAATTTATATTCTATTCCCTAATGTGGTGCTTGTTTGGCAGCTAGATCACATTGAATTGTGGCAAATTTTCCCTGGTCAAGATCCAGTTAATGAATCGATAATGCAAGTTTCACTCTACACGCCTGACGAATGCTGCGATGAAAAGTCAAAGCAGCATTGGGATAAAAATCTCGAGCTTGTGTTACACGTCACCGAAAATGAAGATTTTCCCGTAGGTGAAGGAACTCAAAGAGGTTTCTACACTGGGGCACAAAACAATATTACCTTCGGACTTAATGAACCCGCCCTAGCAAAATTTCACAGTACAATCACTGACAAAATCAATGAGGATCGCGAATGATGTAGTAAGAAACTATGCGTCTCCTTTGCGTTGCAATTCAACGTACTCTTCAAAAGTTAGTTCGCCTCCCGACTCCGCTGCTTTACCCTGATCTTTTTCAGGCAAAACATCTTGAACCGCATCTATACGCTTCCAAACAGCGTGCGGCGTTTCAACGTCAGGCTTCGGCACATATTTAGAAGTCTGAATTTTTTTATATCGATGAATGTAGCGCGGACAATTGACCCAACTTTGTTCAAGACTAACTCTGACGATTAAGTCAGCCTCTGAATACTCCTGTAGCAGCGGATCATTGTCTGCTATCGAAGCGTTTCCCTGAAGTCTCATGCGATGTGGCACTTCGAAATCGATGAATAATATTCCGACACTCGGATTTTGATGTAAGTTACCCATAGAATAAAACATGCCGTTGCCATCATAACTTGGAAATGCCAGAGTCGTTGGATCAACTACCCTAACAAAACCAGCATCCCCTCCTTTGTACGAGACTGTTGGTCGGCCTAGGTGATCAACTGTCGAAAGGAAAAACATGTCTCTACGTTCAATAAAAGCAACATCCGCATCGTCGAATTCAGTCTTTACAATAACCTCTTCCAAACGAGTCGCCATATCAGTGGTCCCAAAGTTCTCTTGAAACAATCTGTGCGCTTCTCCATAAATCTTACTCATCAATATACTCCTGACTACTGATTCTATCCCTGTAAATTACCGAAAAACTCTCGTACGTCGTCCGCTAACAATTTTGGTTCCTCAAGTGCTGCGAAGTGTCCTCCAGATGGCATCACCGTCCAGCGCGCAATATTGTATTCCCTTTCCGCCCACTCTCTTTTTGGCTTGGGGATATCTTTGAAAAGCGCAACTGCGGTGGGTGTCTTGACGAAGTCTCTTACTGGGCCAAAAGTATTCGCTCTCATGGATTCGCAGTAAAGACGAATAGCAGACGGCATAGACTGAGTAAACCAGTAGATCAAAATATTAGTAATCAGTTCATCTTTTGTAAAACGTGATTCGAGATCACCGTCAATATCACCCCACATATGGAAACATTGAATTATCCAAGCAGCTAATCCTAGGGGAGAATCATTAAGTGCAAAACTCAATTGATCGGGTTTCAACCCTTGTATTACGGCGTAGCCTTTTTGCTCTCGATCGTATTCTCTACTGATACAAAAAGGCCCAGTGACAACCCCTTGTGCTCTCGCCTCTTCAGGATCGTCGGTGGAAGCTGTTGAGCACATATTTAAGTGCACCCCAACAACAGAATCAGGAGCCAACAGTGCCATATGCGGGCTCACTATACCGCCCCAATCCCCACCTTGTACGCCGTAACGCTCAATACCTAAAGCACGCAGTAGTTTGACTTGTCTCTCAGCTACCTTGCGAACGTCACAACCACTGTCTAGTAATGGTTCTGACCAACCATAGCCAGTCATCGAAGGGCAAATAATATTGAAAGCTTGATCTTTATCCTCGCCAAACTCCTCGGGATGCGTTAGCCGGCGGGCTAGCTTATAGAACTCCAAAAATGAGCCCGGCCACCCGTGAGTCAGGACGATCGTCAAGTTTTCAGGACTGCCGGACATTACGTGAGCATAATGAATTTTTCTCCCGTCAATATCCATAGTGTACTGTGGCAAGACATTATTGAGCATGTCTTCCTGTACTCGCCAGTCATATTCGTCTAGCCAATAATCAACTAACTCGGAGATATAATTTGCTTCTGTTCCATAATTCCAATCCGAGTTATCGATCTGAGTTGGAATGCGACTATTTCGTAGCCTATTTTCCAAATCTATTAACTGAGAATCAGGTATATTTATTGAAAATGGCTCAGCAACCTCACGCATGTCTTTTCCCCCATTCATAAATTTTATCTAGCGATCGCCGCATGGAAATTTCAGGCTTTATTTTCTCTTTACCTTTGATTAAATGACATATACTTTCAATATAGAATAATACAAATGTTATATGCTAGGGGAAAATACACTAATGACAAATAAAGCTGATGTTTTTGAGATCATTTATAGCCTCAGATCCATGCGAAGACTTAAGAAAGATCCCGTGCCAATCGAGATGATTGAGAAGATTCTAGATGCAGGAATACAGGCGCCCAGCGGCATAAATTCTCAGCCTTGGGCATTTGTCGTAATAACCGATCCCGAAAAAAAGAAATTTTTTGGCGAACGCTATGATTTCTGGCTAAAAAATCGTTTTGGTGATGGACTGCTTGAACCAGATACCTCGACAAAGTATGGACGAACAATACTCTCTGCTCTGTATTTATCTGAGCACATGCACGAGGCGCCCGTGATACTTATGGTACTAGGAAAAAGAGATTGGCCTTTTAATGTAAAAGAACAAGATCGTGTCGGGAAAGCGCCCCCTTCTTACGGTTCTATCTATCCGTGTGTCCAGAATATTCTCCTCGCGGCTCGTGCACTCGGCCTTGGAGCAAGCTTGACTACTATGCATCAAATGTTTGAAGATGAGATTCATGCGTATTATAAAATACCCACCGACCATGGGTTGGTTGCTACCATTCCTATAGGTTTTCCTAGCGGTAAATTTGGCCCAGTATCGAGAGAGCCTCTAGAAACCAAAATTCATTTTGAAGAATGGTCAAGCTAGAAGTACCTAACACTAACAAACAATAAAAGAGAAACGATAATGACTGACGATAGAAAACAAAAAGGGAGAGAGTTATTAGATAAGCTTTGCGGCAATCCAAATGGAGTGGATGGATTGCCACAAAATTTGAGAGATTACTCTCTAGAGCACTTGTTCGGCAGGGTCTGGCAAGGCGAAGATCTCGAACTCAAAGAGCGATCCTTGATAACTTGCACCATATTGACGGCTCTAGCGCGAGAGCCCGAACAGCATTTCCATTTCGCCGCCGCAAAGAGACTTGGAGTGCCCCGTGAAAAACTAGTTGAGATGATCGCTCATACAGCGCATTACGCTGGCTGGCCTAATGCGATGGGCGCAATGCGAAGTCTAAACAAAGTTTGGCCGGAAGATACTGACGAGTCGTAAAAAACTTAAGGCTCGCTGCCGATAACAAGTTCTAAACTTTCATCTCTAACCCATTCCGACATGGAGCCGTCATAAACGGCAACATTCAGTTGTCCACAGGCATGTAGCGCTAAACAATCCATGGTCGCAGATATACCGCCACCGCAATAGGTATATACTTTTCGGGCATTCAATGCGCCGCTTTCTAAAAATCGAGCCTTTAAATTTCCAATAGGTAAAAATGTTGAATCCTCTGGGTTTAATATAGAGCCATAATAAACATTGTATGAACCTCTAAGATGACCCGGTCTCCCATACCGATTTTGTTTGCCGGAATAAACGTCCGGAGAAAGTGCATTGATAACAACTATGTCCTCGTCATTCTCAGCCTCACGCATCTCTTCTTTCCCAACCCAAAGCTCGGGCCTAGGTTTAATACTTAACTTACCTAAAGGATATGGTTTAAATTGTGACTCCGTTCTGCGCCCCTCCTTACTCCATTTCTCCCATCCGCCATCTAAAACAGCGACATTGTGAAAACCGATAGAAAGTAACATCCACCAAACTCGAGTAGCCCACATCGGCGACCCTCTCCCATACAGCACAACGACTGAGTCGTCAGCCACCCCGTATCTCTGCATTGCTGCCCCAAAATTTTTGGGAGGAGGCATCATAAACGGAACTGAGTTTTCCGGGTCCGATAGTTCCTGGATTACATCTAAAAACCCAGCGCCAGGAATATGATCTTTAGCCCAACGGTCATAACCACTGATGGGAAGATAACCAGTTCCATCAGACTGAGTTTTCAAATCAACAGTCGTGTCGAACAATCGTAGCGAGCTCATATTCAAGTGCCGCTCAAGCCAGGAGGTAGACACTAAGTTAGTTCCCGAAAGCAATGCTCCTTCTCCTTTTATTTCGGTTCAGACTACTTTGTCGACAAAAGTCGTCAACTCGGCATTGAAGCGGTCAACGTCCTCTATAAACGGGCCGTGCCCTACTCCTTCGTAATAACTTCCTTCGGCAACACCGCAGTTATCCAATATAAATTTAGCCATAGAAGGTAGCACTACAATATCTTCCTCACCCTGAGACACCAAAACAGGAGAAGAGATCTCTTCTAGGAGGTCACTGTTATCGAGGTCCCGAGCAGCTATACTAGCTCGCACGTCAGGCCGCACAGCCATGTTAAAACAAAGAATTCTCTCGTAATCCTCTCTCGATAACTTTTTAGTGAAGCAACCTTCTACGAAGACTCGCATCGCATCGACGCTTAGTTGAAGGTTGTCAGAAGTGGCCGCTTCAAAATGGTCGTAAAAACCGGGCCCTATAAACGGCCCTATCGCCGCCTCGTTAAGCTTCACCGTTGCACCAACAAAATTAATACCACTGACACAATCATAGCCATACTCTCGTATGTAATCGCAAATAACCAATCCACCGTAACTCCATCCAACTAACAGAGTTTTCCCTAATCCCAGCTCATTAATTACCGCCTTCACATCGTCGGCCCATTGAGCAGTGCTAGTGTATGCAGATTCTTCTTGAGGTGCCTCGGAAGCACCATGACCTCTAAGATCGAATGCTACCAACCTAAACCGTTCAGCAAGTTGACTTTCTAACTGATTCATCCAGCACAGGTATGATTGTGACCAACCGTGAATGAAAAGTATTGATGGTCCTTCTTCATTCCCGCATTCTGCTACATTCAATCTCAAACCGTCAGAACTAACGACTTTACGAAGTTTCATCTAATTTTTCTCCACCACAGATTTATTTGCACAAGAGAATATGCTGGATAACAGAAAAAAACCACTCAAAAAATTATCTGATCAATTACGTTATTGACCAAAAAATAAAATATAGTATCTACGTAAAAGTGCGTACAATAAAAAATAAGACCTAGATTAACCATGAGGGGGGGGGGTTAACATGACGTTTATAAACAGTGCTTGTCCACATGATTGTCCATCTACCTGCGCTCTGGAAATAGAGGTACTTTCACCTACCCACATAGGGCGGGTAAGAGGCGCGAAAGATAATACTTATACCGATGGCGTAATTTGTAGCAAAGTCGCACGCTACGCTGAAAGGACTCACCACCCCGACCGGATTACTACACCACTAAGGCGCATCGGTAAAAAAGGAAGTGGAAAATTTGCTCCTATATCCTGGGATGAAGCTCTTGACGAAGTTGCCCAAAAATTCTTAAAAATAGAAAGTGATTATGGCGCTGAATCCATATGGCCCTACTATTACGCTGGCACCATGGGTTTACTTATGCGGGATGGAATAAATAGACTCCGGCATGTAAAGAAATATTCTGGCTATCATAGTACGATCTGTGTCTCGCTCGCTTGGAGCGGTTACTTGGCAGGATCGGGTCGAATGTCAGGTGTGGACCCTCGTGAGATGCAAAAGTCTGACGTGATCGTCATTTGGGGTACTAATGCCGCCGTAACTCAAGTGAATGTCATGAATCATGCGCTTAAAGCTCGCCGAGATCATGGCGCGAAAATTGTGGTAGTCGACACTTATAGAAATGCTACCGCTAAGCAAGCTGACTTATTTATCGCAGTCAAGCCTGGTACTGATGGCGCACTTGCTTGCTCAATCATGCATCACTTATTTAAAGGCAATATGGCTGATAGAGCCTACCTTAAAAAATACACGAAAGACTCTGATATTTTAGAACAGCATCTGACAAAGCATACTCCCCGTTGGGCAAGTCAAATTTGTGGCATCTCTGAGGATGAAATCATAAGGCTCGCCAATTTAATCGGAGAAAATAAAAAAACGTTCCTGAGACTAGGGTATGGCTTCACGCGTCAAAGAAACGGTGCAAACAGTATGCATGCAGTGGCGTCGATAGCAGCGATTACCGGTTCGTGGCTTTACGAAGGTGGTGGCGCGTTGTTAGCTAATAGTGGCATCTATCACTGGGATAAAACTCTTATCGAGGGTCTAGATGCAATAGATCCCGCAGTACGGCTACTAGATCAATCAAGAATCGGGGAAATTCTGACTGGTGTTCCGTCGACCTTAAGCGGAGGCCCTCCCGTTAAAGCACTTTTTATCCAAAATACTAATCCGATGTCAGTCGCACCTAATCTCAATCTAGTACGTAGTGGTTTTGAAAGAGAGGATCTATTTACCTGTGTCCACGAGCAGTTTATGACAGAGACTGCAGAAATGGCCGATATTATTCTACCAGCTACAATGTTTATGGAGCATGATGATTTTTATCAAAGCGGCGGTCATCAACATATTCATTTTGGTCCAAAACTGATCACGCCTCCCGGCGAGTGTCGCTCAAATCATGAAGTAATTTGTGACCTGGCTAAAAGACTAAACGCCTCGCATGAAGGCTTTAATTTATCTGCCCGAGAAATTATTGATCAGACTTTAGTTAAATCTGGCTGGAACAATCTCGAGACTTTAGAAAAAGAGAAATGGTTTGACGTACAGCCTGACTTCGAAACATCGCACTTTATTAATGGGTTCGGCCATGCGGACAAATTATGGCATTTCCGCGCTAACTGGTCAGAACAACAGAAAGTATGGGGGGTGGAAGCTAGAAAGTTCCAAGATGCTGGCTTAATTCAAGAAATGCCCGCCCTACCAGATCACTGGGAGGTGATAGAGGAGTCAAATTTGTCATTCCCTTTTCGACTGGTTACGGCTCCCGCTAGGCATTTTTTAAACTCCTCGTTCACAGAAACTACTACATCTCAAAAACGCGAGAAATATCCAACTCTTATGATAAATCCTCTCGATGCAAAATCTCTAGACATAGGTCAGGATGACTGGATAATGGTATCGAATGAGCGAGGAAGTCTTGAACTACGGGCAAACATTTTTGAAGGAGTCAATTCAGGTGTTGTGATAGCCGAAAGTATCTGGCCAAACTCAGCGTTTAAGGCTGGGCTGGGGATTAATGTCTTAACGGGGTCAGACCCTTCAGGGCCTGTGGGGGGCGCAGCATTCCACGATAATCACGTTCAGATAAGGCGCGCATAAATTAATTCATTTACGCAATTTCTCCTTCCAACATAAAGAAAAAGTGCTTATAGTGATTTCACAATTCAACGAATAAGAAAGGTTCGCGATGATTGATTTATATACCGATTCCACTCCAAATGGTTGGAAAATATCTGTATTGTTAGAAGAAATTGGTATGGCGTATACCACACGCCACGTGGACATTATGAAAGGCGATCAAAAAGAAGATTGGTTTTTAAAAATCTGTCCCAACGGACGAATTCCAGCGATAGTTGATCGTGGTAATAATGATCTGCCAATTTTTGAATCCGGCGCCATCATGCTTTACTTAGCCAAAAAGAGTGGAAAATTAATTCCTGCTGACGAAATGGGGGAATCGCGAGTCACTCAATGGTTGATGTTCCAAATGTCTGGTATTGGTCCGATGATGGGCCAATCGAACATTTTTTATCGCTATTTTCCCGAAAAACTGCCTTCAGCTATAGAGCGCTATCACAATGAATGCCGCCGCCTCTATGAAGTCCTCGACAAGCAGCTAGAGGGACGTGAGTTTTTATGCGACGAGTACTCGATCGCAGATATCGCCAACTGGTGTTGGATTCGAATCCATTTTTGGGGCGGAACAAAAGTTGAGGGCCTCTCTAACTTGGAGGCTTGGCTTGAGCGATTGGAAAAAAGACCTGCGTGCCAAAAAGGAGTAGCAGTGCCTTACCCTATTGATTTCGATGAACTAGCTGCAGATCTAAAATCCAAGGATAGTGCCGTTCGAAATTTGGTCACTAAATAAAGGTACTTAGTTAGTTATCTAGTATTCTTTTTTCGGGGAAAATCAACTTAATTCGAGTCCCTTTGCTGCGCTCACTTTCAACCACTATAGTCCAACCGAACCTGTCAGTTATTCGCTTTACAAGACTTAATCCAATCCCGTTCCCTTGCGCATTGACAGGGTTGTAATCTGCATTGAACGCGTCATCAACATCTTGAGAGGTCATTCCCTCCCCACTATCAGAAATAAGTACGTAATCTATCCCGACTGTAACGCTGACTTCGCCTTGTTCGGTGTATAAGCACGCGTTTCGGAAAAGATTACCGCATACAATTGCAACAGCACGCTCAGAAGCATTAATCACCAATCTTTCGACTTCTTGTAGCGTTATCTCTAAATCTTTAGTTCCGTATATCACGCGACAATCGTTTAATTCACGACGCACAACATCATTTACAAATACATCTTCTTTGATCAGTGCTTCTTCATACTCCCTAGCAAGCAGCAGTAGTATTTCAGTTAGCTCCTCCATATCCTTCGCCGCTCGCTGGATCCTTTCTATTAAAGTCACCGCGCTAGCCTGCAAATCGTTTCTTTTTATTAAATTATCGCTAGCCATTCTGATAACCGTCAAAGGGCTGCGAAGTTCGTGGCTGGCTTCTCTTGTAAAAGTCCTCTCCCGCGCAATAGACTGCTCGACCCGGAGTAATAGATGTTGTAACGCAGTGGCTAGTGTTGCTATTTCCGCGTCTACCGAACGACTTTCGTAAACATCTACAAACCGTTTCGTACCGGGTTTATCCAGTTCAATTCCTCTAACACTGCGAGCAAGTTTAATTACAGGAGATACAGCTCTGCGCGTGATTCCGTAGGCGAACCATGCAGACGAGTAGAGAACTATCAACATCAAAACGAGTGGAAATAAACCAAAGTAGCTAGCTGCTTCTGTCACACTATTCGCGTCAAAGACTAAAAATAGCTTGCTATTTAGATTTTCACTCACATGCACTACCGAACGACCTACTGGAGTGGATATAGCATGAATACCTAGGCTTAGATCAGAAAACTCCGTAGGAATCGCTACCTCCGCAGTATCAAATAGATAACCTATTAAAGTGTTTGTATTAGGCGCAGGTGTGCTGGACTCAATCGTTTTACGCGCCCAAAAATAATCTGCTTCACGCTCAAGAGCCGAGTCTATCAATAGCTCTTGAATGGCAAACTCCGCAAGATATATCCCCGACACGGCGGTTCCACTAATTAGTACCACTTGCAAAATAAATGCTTTTAAAATTCTATTGTTTAATGGATTTTTACGATCGTGCTTCATGACTTAATCTGAACCCAACACCATGAACAGTGTGAATCAAAGGATAGTTGAATGGCTTGTCTACAATTTTCCTCAGATTATACAAATGGCTCCTGAGAGCATCGCTGTCCGGCGGAAGATCTTCCCAGATCAGTTTCTCTACCTGTTGCCGGCTGACAACTTTTGGTGATGCGCTCATGAGTAGCATCAGTATTTTCAGGCCAATTGGTGATAAAGACAAAGACTGTCCCTGACGCTCTGCCTGGCGAGTCGACATATCGATGGTGAGATCATCTACGGTTAAAACTTCCAAATTAGAAACTGGATTAGAACGCCTCATTAATGAATTTAATCGGGCCGAAAGCTCTTCTAAGTCAAAAGGCTTCACCAAATAGTCATCAGCACCGCCATCAAAGCCCGCTAATTTGTCGGCAAGTGTATCTCGAGCCGTCAGCATGATAATTGGGCCGCCAAACATCAATTCATTTCGCAGGTATTGACATACTTCTAGCCCATCAATATCAGGAAGCATTCGGTCAAGTACGACAGCGTCATAGGAATTCTCCGAGGCGAGTTTTTTCGCTAAAGAGCCTTTATCCGCGTAATCGATTCGGTAACCAACGTTTTCCAAGTAATCATAGACAAGTTCAGCGATATCTTTGTGATCTTCCACTAGAAGAATATCGCGATTCAAAGAGATTACTGTCTTACTCTCATCCATGTTCTATTTAACACACTCCGAACTTTTCCATACCCCTAGAATAAACCCAAATCCGCCCCTCAGAAAAGTAGTACATTAGATAATCCTGAGAAGACTCACAAGCATAGTAAGCGTAAACATGGACACTATTGTAGACAATATAATCGTCATGGAAACTACTTCATACCTTGCTTCGTATTGTTCTGCGAAAATGAAAGCATTTATTCCAGTAGGCATTGCGGCGAAAAGAATGGCCACTGCCTTCCATTGATTCGACACGCCCAAGAAGACGCACAAACCAAAGACTAATAGTGGATGAAAAAAGTTTCTCAAGAAAACAAACCTTAAAACTATCCCGTTATTTAGACTCAACTGATAACTCGCAAGGCATACTCCAAGCGCAAACAAAGAACAGCCAGGTGCGGCAGTACTAAAAAGATTTAGTGAACTTCTGAGAATACTCGGTACGGAAATCTCGAACATATTCACAACAAAACCTAAAACTAAAGCCAACACAATAGGGTTTCCGAGGACTTTGTGGATAAAAAACTTGAAGACATTCGCGACTATAGTTTCGTCTGACTTTTTCTCCAACCAAAAAATCGTCAAACCAAATAAAATAATACTTTGTGATGCTATTAATATTAGTGCTGGTGTTAAAAATACAGGACCGAAGGAACTTAAGATGATAGGCAAACCGAGTAGCGCAAGATTCCCATAACAACATGTTATACCTGCAATGCCAAGATCTTCCTGGTTCCAGGAAAATACTCTGCTAGCGAGAAAAGCACCCGTAAAGAAAATAATAATAGAGGGAATGTAAAATGCAAACAAAAAGCGCCAGGGTACCTCTGCCGGTAGGGGTGTATCTACTACTTTTATAAAAAGCATAGAAGGGAGGGCTACCCAAAAAACAAACTTCACCAAGCCTTTACCGGACCTGCTTATGGAATCAATCGATCGCGCTAACATATAGCCAAATCCTATGGCTAAAAACACGGGTGAAATTGCGTTGAATACAGAAATCAAGTTGAAGTAAAATTCTCAGAAATTATCCAACATGCAGCCAGAGAAGATCTTGGAGGAACACAACGCTCCCCCAAGTGATCGAACCACTAGGTCAGGCAGACGCGATTTTAGCCGAGCTGCTCGGGTTAATTTTATCAGTAAAGTTGGGCCAAACTTTTTCCGTTAATAACTCCAAGCTCTTCATACATGCATCATGTGGCATATGGTTATATATAAACATCCAGAAGTTATCTACCGGCAGCTGCTTCAGAAGTACTTCGAGTTTACGATTCACCGTATCGGGACTACCATGGATAACAAGACCTCTTTCAACCATAGCTTCAAAAGTGGCAGGAACATCGAACGGTCCTTCTCCCGGCCCAGCAATTGCAGCATTGAAGCCGAAAGGAACAAAAAATTCATTCCAGATAAAAGCGCCAGCTTCCCGAGCGATCTCTTCAGCCTCAGCATCTGTATCTGCCACAATAAGTTCCCGACTCATCGCCATACCTTGTCCAAATTTATAGTTCATTCCCGCTTCATTAGCGGCATCCATCCCCGCTCGAAAATGCTCCTTAACAACATCAAAGTGCGTCATTATAGTCACTGGCGTGATACCTCGGGCCATTCCCCATTTGATGGAACGTTCGGAGGTCGCAAACGGCATAAACATATCCGGAATCATGTTGTTAAATGTAGGCGGCGCGATACCTATTTCTTCTATAATTCCGTCGGCATTACAGCCCTGACCAAATTTATGTGCCACATCAGCGGCAGCCCACTTAATGTCTTTAGTCGGTACTTGCCAATGCTTACCCTGAAAGCTGAATGTATCTTCTTTCCATGCCTTCATTACTATTTCAAAGTGTTCTTCAAAAAGAGAACGCTTTAACTCCTCATATTCTTCTCCTGCCGCAGGATCAGACAGGCCTATCTGTTGCCCTAAAATATTCACCCAGCGAGGTTGATAGCCCCTGGCAAAACCAGCAAAAACTCTACCGCCCAGCATCTGCGACAACATAGCTATGTCTTCCGCTAAGTTAATTGGGTTCTTTGAAGGAAGAACATTCCCCAACTGTCCGAAACGCATGTTTTTTGTTTGCATACCAAAAAACAAGTCAAGCATTACCGGATTAGTAGAGACTTCCTCACCCTCAACATGGAAATGGTGTTCAGTAAAACCGGCTCCGTAATAGCCGTATTCATCCATGTATTGAACCTGCTCGGTAATTTCTCTTAACATCTGCTGATAAAGAGAAGTCTTTTTCCCAGCCATCCCCTGTTTTATATCAGAAACTCTACCCACCGACGGGAGATAAAATGCACCCACTTCCATAACAATTCCTCCAACCCTAAAAACTGATATTGCGTTTACGATCTAAGGCGCGCGCCACGCGACACCATGATTTCATATCGATAGACTACTCGCACTAGGCGCCTGAGTCTATCGCTTACACGGCACGGCGCATTTTTTCGCTGAAAAACACACCCACAAAGTACTATTTACCTTACTCGCCAGCGGCAACAATGTCTATCTCCACGCGCCATTCGGGAGATACAAGCTGCTTCACTATCAGGGCAGTTGACGCTGGCTGAGCCTCGCCAATGTACTTTTGCCGCGCTGCCGCAAATGCACCGTACTCACTTTCTTCGATTAGGTAAGCCGTGACCTTTACGATATCCGAGCTCCCCATACCAACTGCATTAAGTGCTTCCATCACATTCCACCACGCTTGATCAGCTTGCTCTTCAACCGTTGTCGGTAACGACCCATCAGGGCGCAGGCCGATCTGACCAGAAATGTAAACTAACTTCGCGTTCGGCGGAACTACTACAACGTGATGGTAAGCCTTATTAAAGGGCTCAACTATTGAAGGTGGATTAATTTTTTTCAACATAATTGGTTATCCTGATTTTAGTTTTATAATTGACTGAAAGTACTTATCTAAGCTAACTTTCCATGCGGGGCACAAGGTGCCAAGACAAAAGACCAATGGCTTTAGGCTAGAGCATTGGTAATAACTCAGACAAGATCAATATAAACAAGTCATCTAGATTATTAAAGAACACGAAATTATGGTTACAAAAGCAATAAAAAATGAGCAGAATTTTATCAACGACGAACCTTATTACGAGCCAGTGGGGGATGAAATAAAGATATTCGCAGCTTCGTATGAAAATCAGCTACCCATTCTACTAAAAGGTCCAACTGGTTGTGGCAAAACTCGATTTGTCGAATACATGGCGTGGCACTTAAAAATCCCGATGGTCACAGTAGCCTGTCACGACGACCTGACCGCATCAGATTTGATCGGTCGCTATTTAATCAAGGGTGGTGAGACAGTTTGGGTAGATGGACCGCTCACTAGTGCCGTCAGGCACGGTTATATTTGCTACCTTGATGAAATAGTTGAAGCGCGAAAAGATACGTCTGTGGTGATACATCCATTGTGCGACGGGAGACGTTTACTACCAATTGAAAAGCTTGGAGAGCTTCTGGAAGCGCCTTCGAGCTTTTGTTTAACAATTTCATATAACCCCGGCTACCAAAGTGTATTAAAAGATCTCAAGCAAAGCACAAGACAGAGGTTCGTAGCACTAGAGTTTGATTATCCAAAATCTGAAATAGAGCAAGTCATAGTAGAGACTGAAAGTAAGATAGATGCCGCCATGGCCGAAAAGTTAGTCAAATTTGGCAATATGACGAGAAATTTAAAAGGAAATGGCCTACAGGAAGGCGCTAGCACTCGTTTGTTGGTCAATGCCGCCAAGTTAATGGGACAAGGCATTGCGCCGGTTGACGCAACCGATACAGCAATCGCTCAGGCGCTCACAGATGAAAGCGATATGTTACAAGCAGTGCATGAACTCAGTCGCAGTATATTTTAGTAAGCACTTTCAAAAATTGCTATTTAAAGAGAACCGACAAGCATGAGCGTACAGTCGAGGCAAAATCTTCTCAATCGTATTAGGATCAAAAAGGATCTAGAGAAGCTCACGTCAGGGGCATTCGCGACGCAGTCTAATGCAGATAAAATAGTTTCACAAATAGCGGAACTATCCGACGACCAGCAGCAGTTCATCTACAAATGGGCTGAGTTAATATCCGCTTCTAACCATGAGCTTAGCGCTCAATTCGTTGCACTCGCTCCTAGAGCATTCCTGAAAATGCGCGACGCAGCGGTACAACAATGGCTCGACCTTGTTTTACAAAACTTTGATAACCACGGTTTAGGCGCAGCAATAGCCACATTAGAAAACATTGATGGCTTTGTGGAAAAAGCTAAAATTAAAGAAGTACAGTGTTCATTCAGTGAAACTAGCGGCTTCCTGCAGCACTTCATACGCGGTCTAGGCGGGCGAGATCTTAAAATATCAAGTGATTTAGAAACTTTCACCAATACCGAAGCTCTTTTCCTTCCTGAGGCGGTAGACCTATTCCCCGCACCCCAGGAAAATTTTACATTATACAAGCTTACTGCTGTTCATTTGTGGGCCCAGACCTGGTATGGGACGTGGCAACACCACATACTAGAAGCGTTCAAAGACACCTACAACTCATCAGACCATGTAGAAATCTTTAACCGGCTTGAATGTATTCGGCTAGATGCTTGTATCGCCCGTGACTTTCCTGGTCTAAACAGAGAACTTCAACAATTCCAGTTACATGATTCCGACAGCGTCGAACTATGGAACTCATGGCGAGCAAATTCCATCAAGCTTCAGGAAGTGGGGGCAACTGCAGCTGATAGTCTCAATCTAATCGAGAAATTCTCTGACGCTAAGTTACCGCCCTTGCAAGCATATCAGGGAGAAATATATTTAGATCGAATTCGCCAGACATTTTATTCGAGAGTAGAACAAGAGAAAGCTGCACTGCAAAAGACATTAGAAAAAATACTAGAAGACAATGTTGGAACTGAAAACGATGCCGAGCTGGGGTCGCTAGAGAATCAAACCTTAGAACTTTCTGAGACCGAAGATAACGATGGTCAAGAGAGTAATATGAACTTGCAATTAACCCTTGATGGTCAACCTGTGGATATGAGTGAAGAGTTAAAAGAGCTTCTAGGTTCGATCATTCAAGATTTCGGAGAGATTCCTGATAGCCACATGGATCCCTCAGAACAAAGTGATTACTCAGATGAGTTGCTCCCACAGTCCCACGGGGAAGTCGACAACTCAGAGATTGATATTCAAAGTGAAGGAGCATTCCAGTATAAAGAGTGGGATTGCACTCGACAAAGATTCCGTGAAGACTTCTGTACCTTACGAGAGCTGACAGTACCGCCTGGTGACGAAACATTTATTGATGAAACTTTAGAGAAACATAAGGGTGTATTAAGAGAAATAAAACGAAGTTTCGAGGCAGTCTTGGGGGAATCTCGACCTCAACGACGCCAATGCGACGGTGACGATATCGATTTAGGAGCATTAATTGAGGCGTATACCGACTTAGCGAGAGGAGAAGAGATGAGCGAACATTTGTACACTCGCTATAAAAATATAGAAAGAAATATCGCAGTTATGTTTATGGTTGATATGAGTGGGTCTACTCTGGGGTGGGTAAATAACGCCGAAAGAGAATCACTTGTCTTACTTTGCGAGGCACTACAACTTCTTGGCGATCGATATGCTATCTTTGGTTTCTCTGGGCGCACTAATAAGCGTTGCGAAGTCTACTCTGTAAAAGAATTTGACGAATCGTACTCCGAACTTGTAAAACAGCGGATCAGCGGCATTCGACCTAAAGCCTACACCCGCATGGGAGTAGCAATAAGACATTTAGGGAAATTACTTCAAGAAACACAAGCGAGAACAAAATTATTGATCACACTGTCTGACGGTCGGCCTGAAGATTATGGCGGCTATAAAGGTCAATATGGAATAGAAGACACTAGGCATGCTCTTCTTGAAATGAAGCAGGAAGGTGTGCACGCCTTTTGTATAACTATCGATAATGAAGCGCAAGAATATCTCCCGCACATGTATGGTAACGCAAACTATGCTGTCATCGACGAAGTCGAAAAGCTACCTCTGAAGGTGGCGGATATCTATCGCAGATTAACTACCTGAATCAGATTAAAGCGCTCACCCTATTCCTCAGAGTGCCTATTTCGGACAAATTAATTTCCACGAGATCGTTGTGACGTAAAAATCGAGGCGGGTCAAATCCAGCTCCAACTCCCGCGGGCGTCCCTGTGGCAATTATATCACCAGGGTATAGGCTGATGCCTGCAGAAATTGTCTCAATTAAAGTAGGGATATCAAAAATCATAGAAGCAGTATTTCCAGTCTGACGTAGCTCACCATTCACCCAACACTTAATCTCGGTATTCGATAGATCGATGAGATCCCTTCTCACAGCTATAGGTCCCATTGGACAAAATGTATCTTGAGACTTCCCCAGTAACCATTGCTTGTGACGGGCTTGAACATCACGAGCACTCACATCGTTGATTAACGTATAACCCCAAACATGATTCATCGCATCACTTTTCTTCACGCCGCGACCTGGTAATCCAATTATTACCGCCAGCTCTGCCTCATAATCTAATTGGCTAGTGACTTGAGTGTTATGAATGATCTCGTCTTCATTGCCAATCACGCAGTCTGGAAGCTTCGAAAAAATAATCGGAAACTCAGGAGCCTCTCCTCGACCGCCAGTTGTATCGAAGCCTTGGTCCGAGATCTCTTTCACATGTGCAAAATAATTCTTACCAACACAAATTATGTTTCTCCTAGGGCGAGGAATTGGAGCTAAGACTTTAACCTCACGAAGTGGAATTGATTCTTCCACAGTTTTCAACAGAACCTCAGCAGCGGCCGCTTCAACTATAGCCAGCAGACCTAATGCGCTGGCCTCTGGGCTCAGGGCAAATGGACTGACGTAAGAGCTATCCTTCGATAACACTCCGACTCCTACAACACCACGATATTCATACGTAACAACTTTCATTATTTATTTCCAAATATGTCGCGATTAGACTGCAGTTAAAATCATCGAACTTTATTCACAATTTAATGCGCGGTTACCAAATTTTTCAGTATAATGAGTATACACGTAATAACTTAGGATCCTTTTAATAAGGGGTACGGTCCGCATCATGTTTGAAAGTATTTTAATTGCCAATCGCGGAGAAATAGCCTGCAGGGTAATACGCACTGCAAAAGAATTAGGTATTGAGACTATAGCCGTATATCACCATGTCGATCGTATGGCGCCCCACGTAAAAGCCGCTGATAGGTCGGTCGAGTTATTCGGTGATACTCCTACCGCCGCGTATCTGGATGTAGAGCAGATCATCGAGGTCGCCAAGGAAACTAAAGCGCAATGCCTCCACCCCGGCTACGGCTTCCTCTCAGAAAATGCAGCCTTTGCTGAAGCGGTAGAGAAAAATAATATCGTATTCGTAGGACCACAGCCTGAAGTCATCAAACTGATGGGAGACAAAATTATTTCTCGTGAGTTTGCTAAAAAAGCTGGAATCCCTATTGCACCCAGTGTTACTCAAACTGGCGACTTATCTAATTTTTTAAAAGAAGCAGAAAAAATTGGGTTCCCATTATTAATAAAAGCATCCGCTGGGGGTGGCGGTAAGGGAATGAGTATTGTCCGTGAAGCGGCCACATTAAAAAAGCAAGCAGAGATAGCGATGAGTGAGGCTGAAAGATATTTTGCTGACAGTCGTATTTATGCAGAGCTTTACGTTGAGAACCCTAGGCACATTGAGGTTCAGATACTAGGAGATGGGCAGGGCAATATTGTCCACGCCTATGAGCGAGAATGCTCGATACAACGTAGGTTTCAAAAAGTAATTGAGGAATCCCCCGCTCCAGCCCTGTCAGTTGAACTACGTGACCAAATATGTGCTGCGGCAGTTGATCTTGCCTCCAAAGCGAAATACTTAAATGCTGGCACCGTTGAGTTCATCCTGAGCCCCGATGGATCCTTCTACTTTTTAGAGATGAATACGCGTCTGCAAGTAGAGCATCCTGTGACTGAGATGGTCTGCTCCTTAGACCTAGTGAAAGCGCAACTCC